>JAHEDO010000198.1 GCA_024641185.1 Burkholderiaceae bacterium
CGCGATCAAGATCGCCGAGATCTTCGGGGGCGACATCGACTTCCAGCGCGATCTGCGCAAGGGCGACCAGCTGCGCGTTCTGTACGAGACGGTCCGCGAGGCCGACGGCCTGGACGAGCCGACCGGCAGCCGGGTGATCGCGGTGGAGATCATCAACGACGGCACGCGGCACAGCGCCTTCCTGTTCGAGCGCGACGGCGGCAGCGAATACTTCAGCTTCGACGGTCGCAGCCTGAAAAAGGCCTTCCTGCGCAACCCGCTCGAGTTCAGCCGGATCACGTCGGGCTTCAGCCTGTCGCGGCTGCATCCGATCTCGAACGACTGGCGCGCGCACCGGGGTGTCGACTTCGGCGCGCCGACCGGCACCCGCGTGCGCGCCACCGCCGACGGCACCGTGGAGTTCGTCGGCCAGCAGCGGGGCTACGGCAACGTCGTCATGATCGACCACCGCGGCGGCTACAGCACCGTCTACGCCCACCTGAACGGATTCCAGCCCGGACTGCGCCGCGGCTCCACGATCCGCCAGGGCGACAACATCGGCTTCGTCGGCAGCACAGGCTGGGCCACCGGCCCGCACCTGCATTACGAACTGAAGATCCGCGGCAACCAGGTCGACCCGATGCGCGTCGCCCTGCCCGACAGCAAGGCGCTCGACGGTGCCGAAGAGCAGCGCCTGCGACAGGCCGCATCGGTGGTCGCCCGGCAGCTCGCCGAGCTCGATACCGTCCGCCTGGCCAGCTTCGAATAGCCCCGCGCCTGCGCCCGCCGCCCCTCGGGACGGCGACGCCGAGACGGCGGCCCACCCCCCGGTTCCGTACCCTGCCCACCCGATGTCCGATCTGTTCATCGGACTGATGTCGGGCACCAGCGTCGACGCCGTCGACGGCGCCCTGGTCGACCTGTCCGGGCCGGTCCCGGCCACCCTCGCGTTTCGCTCCTGCCCGATGCCCGGCGATCTGCGCGCCGAACTGCTCGCGCTGCAGGCGAGCGGCGCCGACGAACTCGACCGCGCGGCGCGCGCGGCGATCGGATTGTCGCAGCTGTACGCCGAGGTCGCGGTTGAACTCGCCACCCATCCGCGGGCCCGCGCCGCGCAGTCCGGCGGAATTCGTGCGATCGGCGCCCACGGGCAGACCGTCCGGCATCGCCCCGAGCTGGGCTACACGACGCAGCTGATCGACGGCGCGCTGCTCGCCGAGCTCACCGGAATTCCGGTGGTCTGCGACTTCCGCAGCGCCGACATCGCCGCCGGGGGCCAGGGTGCACCGCTGGTTCCCGCGTTCCACGCGGCCGCGTTCGCGCACCCGGCGCGCCGGCGGGCGGTCGTGAACATCGGCGGCATCGCCAATCTCAGCCTGCTCGCGCCAGGCGAAACGGTGCGCGGCTTCGACTGCGGGCCGGGGAACGTGCTGCTCGACGGCTGGTGCGAGGCGCACGTCGGCGAGCGTTTCGACCGCGACGGTCGCTGGGCCGCAAGCGGGCGCGTCGACCCGTCATTGCTGGACGCGCTGCTCGCCGAACCCTATTTCGCGCTGCCCGCGCCCAAGAGTACCGGCCGAGACCTCTTCAACATGCGGTGGCTGTCGGCGCGACTGGCCGAATCGCACCCGGCGGCAACGCGCGCCACCGCGGACGTTCAGGCGACCCTGCTCGAGCTCAGCGCGCGGACGATCGCGCGCGCGGCGCGCGAATTCCGCGCCGACGATGTCTACGCCTGCGGGGGAGGAACGAGGAACAGCGCCCTGATGGCACGCGTGGCGCAGCTGCTGGCGCCCATCACGCTGGCGAGCACATCGGAGCTTGGCGTCGACGCCGAGGCGGTCGAGGCGATCGCCTTCGCGTGGCTCGCGGCCAGACGGGTCAGGGGGTTGCCGGGCAATCTCCCGGCGGTCACCGGGGCGCGCGGGCCCCGGGTGCTCGGCGCCCTGTATCGGGCGCCGACATCATCAGACGGAGAATGAAGACCCGCAGCCGCAGGTCGTCGTCGCGTTCGGATTCTTGATCACGAACTGCGCGCCTTCGATGTCTTCCTTGTAGTCGATTTCCGCGCCGGTCAGGTACTGGTAGCTCATCGCGTCGATCAGCAGGGTGACGCCGTTCTTTTCCATCACGGTGTCGTCCTCGTTGGTCTCTTCGTCGAACGTGAACCCGTACTGGAAACCGGAGCAGCCGCCGCCCTGCACGAATACGCGCAGCTTGAGGTCGGGGTTGCCCTCGTCATCGATCAACTGACGCACCTTCTCGGCCGCGCTGTCGGTAAACACCAGGACGCTGGGCATTTCGGCCACTGCATTCATTTCGTCATCTCCTGAACTTGTCGCGATTGTAACGGTGCCCGGGTAACCCTGCCAGCCGAACAGTCAATCCTTGCTGGATGCCAGTTTGAGGCTGGGTCGCTCGGCTTCAAGATGGGTGAGCCGCCCTTCGACCACCGCGCCCTGGTGGATCTCCAGAGACCGGTAGCTGACCTCGCCACGGATCCGCGCCTTGGGTTGAAGCTCGATCGTGTCCTCGGCCAGCACCGGACCTTCGATGCTGCCGTTCACCACCAGGCTGTCGGCACGCACCGCGCCGACGATCTTCGCCCGTTCCGACAGCACCAGCATGCTCGGCGCGCCCTCGTCCGCGACGACACTGCCCCTTACCTCGCCGTCGATCCGCAGTCCGCCCTTGAACCGGATATCCCCCTCGATCACCGCCGACGCACCGATCAGGGTCTCGATCGGGCCCGCGGCCGCCTTCCTTCGTCCCCACATGGTCGTCTCCTACATCATGACCGTCTGCTGGGCGCGCACCGCGTCCCCCTCCAGCACCCGCAACTGCACCGACCTGACGGCCACGCCCGCGGGCACCTCGAAGACGCCTTCGACGCGCTGGTATCGGCGAAAGCTTACCTTGAGGCCCGGGATCGTTCCAGGCGTCTGGGCCACGGCCGCCGGCCAGGTCAGCGTCGCCTTGCGGCCTTCCGACTCGGTGCTCACCAGCAGCTGCAGCGCGCCCTCGAAGTCCTTGTCGGCGCGGGCATCCTGGGTCAGCAGCGCCCGATAGCGCAGCTGCCCGGGCTGCGCGTCGCGCTGCACCTCGAAGCGGCGAATCGCGATCACGCCTTCGGCGGCGCCCGCCGGCAGCAGGGTTTCGAGGTAGGTCAGGTCGGCCTTGAGCCTGGCGTTCTCGCTCTCCAGGGACTTCAGCTGGGCCGCCAGCTGCTCGCCGGCGCTTCGCTCGACCTTCAGCTGGCTGTCCGTAGACGTGGCCAGTGCGGACAGGCGCTGGCGCTCGGCGGTCTCCGATGCAAGCGCCAGCTCGAGATGCGCCACCCGATCCGCGCGCGCACCTCGGCCGAACAGTGCGTCGCCGGCGAGTCCGTGCCAGGCCCAAAGCGCGCCGCCCGCCCCGACCACGAGGACCGCAGCGAATGCCATCAGCCGCAACGGCCACGGCACGTGACGCCGCACCGACATCTTCGGTGCGCTGACCGACAGCCGGCGGGCAAGGAGCTTGAGCTTCACGGCGCGAGGCACGGCAGGCGACGCTGGCCACGGCGGCATGCCGCGGACGCCCCTGCCCCAGGGGAAAACGGGGACCCATGGTAGCACCGGCCCCAAATGAAAAAGCCGCCTGATGGCGGCTTTTCCGGGTTCGACCTCGACCGGTCAGCGCTTGGAGAACTGCTTGCGGCGCCGCGCCTTGTGGAAGCCGACCTTCTTTCGCTCGACTTCGCGCGCGTCGCGCGTGACCAGGCCCGCGCTCGATAGCGTGGGCTTGAGCGTCAGGTCGTAGTCCATCAGCGCGCGCGTGATGCCGTGACGCACCGCACCCGCCTGGCCCGACTCGCCGCCGCCGTCGACGTTGACCATGATGTCGAAGGTCTCGAGATGGTTGGTCAGTTCCAGCGGCTGGCGCACGACCATCTGGCCCGTCTGGCGAGCGAAATACTGGTCGAGTGTCTTGCCGTTGATCACCATCTTGCCGCTGCCCTTCTTGAGGAACACGCGAGCCACGGAGGACTTGCGGCGGCCGGTGCCGTAGTAGTAATCGCCAATCATCGGATCAACGCCTTCGAATGAGGTTGGATATTAAATCTCGAGCGCCTTGGGCTGCTGGGCGGTGTGCGGATGCGTCGGCTCGGCGTAGACCTTGAGCTTCTTGATCATCGCGTAGCCGAGCGGACCCTTGGGCAGCATGCCCTTGACCGCCTTCTCGAGCGCGCGCCCCGGGAATCGGGACTGCATCTTGGAGAAGTTGGTCTCGGAGATTCCGCCCGGGTACCCGCTGTGGCGATAGTACTTCTTGTCTTCGGCTTTGTTGCCGGTGACGCGCAGCTTGCCGGCGTTGACGACGACGATGAAATCGCCGGTGTCCACGTGCGGGGTGAACTCGGGCTTGTGCTTGCCGCGCAGACGGTGCGCGATGTCGGCGGCCAGACGGCCGAGCACCTTGTCGGTGGCGTCGACGAGGAACCAGTCGCGCTTGACTTCATGCGCCTTGGCAGAAAAGGTTTTCATTTCGGTACTCGGTAGATCGTACGCAGCGGAGCCCAACACAAGCGGTGACCGCGGAAAGCCTGATATTCTACCGCGAACTTGTTCCTGCGGTCAAAGCCCGGTACGCAGACCGATTCGCCGAGGCAAAAAAAAGCCCGAACCGGAGTTCGGGCTGAATCCACCAAAGGAGGAGGGTGGAGGAGACAGGGGTTGGTCGTCATCGACAACCATTGAGAACGAGTCTAGCGAAACATTTTGTGCACTGCAAGGTGTCGCGCAGCCGAGAAGAGCGGGCAATATCGGTCACCACATCCTCAAGAACGACCAACCGAAATCACAAGTCATTGTTTTAATTGATTTATTGTTATATTGCGCCGACGATTTGACCAAGTCCGAGCGTCGTTGAATTAGACACATTCCTCTAATCTTCTGTGGCGCATTGCAGCAAAAACCCGTCCGAACAACCTTCGTAGCGAGCCCGACGATGGAATGCAGCGTCAAATGGACCGGCCCCGACGGCATGAGTTTCCTCGCCGAGACCGGCAGCGGGCATGCGGTCCTGATGGACGGCGCCCCGGAAGGCGGGGGCCGCAACCTGGCGCCCCGCCCGATGGAGATGATGCTGCTGGGCGCCGGCGGCTGCACCGCCTACGACGTCGTGGTGATCCTGCGCAAGAGCGGACAGGACGTCCGGGGCTGCGACCTCAAGCTGACCGCGCAGCGCGCCGACACCGACCCGAAGGTCTTCACCCGCATCCACTATCACTTCACCGTGCGCGGCCGCGGCCTCAAGCCCAACCTGATCGAACGCGCGATCAAGCTGTCGCACGACAAGTACTGCTCCGCGTCGGCCATCCTGGCGAAGACGGCGGAGCTGTCGCTCGAATGGGAAGTGGTCGAAGACTGAGTCCGCCGCGGCGACGCCCGATCCGGTGACGATGCGCGATCGCCGGCGCCAGCGACGGGCGATCGCTGGCGCTAGAGGACCGCTAGAGGACCGATAGAGCTGGCGCTATAGGCGCTAGATATAGTGCGCCGAGGTCGTCATCACCCGCGCGGCCAGGCGCATCAGGCCCTTGATCGGGGCCGGAAGCTCCGCCCCGCCCAACCGCATCGCGGTCTGCGCGTGGGCCACCTCGTCGTCCTTCATCACCGTCACGATCGCCCGGGAGCGCGCATCCTGCGCCGGCAGCCGCTCGAGATGGCCGTCCAGGTGCTGCTCGACCTGGCGTTCGGTCTCGGCCATGAAGGCGAGGCTGACCCGGTCCCCGATCCGCCCGGCGACCGCGCCCAGCGCGAACGCGCCGGCATACCAGAGCGGATTGAGCAGCGAGGCACGCGCGCCGAGTTCCTCGAGCCGCTCGCGAGTCCAGGCAAGGTGATCGGCCTCCTCGCCGGCGGCCTTGCGGAACTGGGCGCCGATCGCGGGATCCCGGGCGCCCAGCGCCTGCCCCTCGTATAGTGCCTGTGCGCAGATCTCCCCGACGTGATTGACCCGCATC
>JAHEDO010000368.1 GCA_024641185.1 Burkholderiaceae bacterium
GCCTACGCTGATGCGATCGCTCGTCGGCGCGCGAGAGATCGGCTGGCGTCTGATTGAAAGTTCTTCGTGGCTGAAGCGACGCCTGATCGCGCATGCCGCGCTCTAAAGGAAATCCGATGAAATTGTTGAGCACCCTGGCAAGGGTAGGGGGTCTGCGGACCGCGATGGCCGCGCTGGCGCTGTCGGCTGCGACGCTGGCGGTTGCGCAGGCGACCGACCCGGCGGCCACAGTGCGCGGTGCGGTCGATACCTGGCTGAAGGGCCGCTACAAGGTGGACGAGGTCCGCAAGACACCGGTGGCCGGGATCTGGGAGGTGCGCATCGGCAGTGACCTGCTCTACGTCGACGAGAAGGGCCAGCACGCGTTCATCGAGGGCAACCTGGTCGACCTGAAGTCCAACCGGAACCTGACGCGAGAGCGCACCGACGAACTGCTCACCATCGACTTCAAGGAGCTGCCGCTTGACCTGGCGTTCAAGCAGGTCGTCGGAAACGGCAAGCGGGTGATCGCGATATTCGAGGATCCGAACTGCGGGTACTGCAAGCGGATGCGCAAGGACCTGGTCAACGTGAAGGACGTGACCATCTATACCTATGTGATCGCGATCCTGTCGCCGGACTCCGAGGTCAAGGCGAAGAAGGCGCTGTGCGCGGAGGACAAGGCGCGCGCGTGGAACGACATGATGCTCGGCGGCAAGGTGCCGGGCAACAACGGGACCTGCGACACCCAACTCGCCAAGATCCGAGAGCTGGCGGAAAAGCTCGGCGTCTCGGCGACCCCCACCGCATTCTTCTCCAACGGAAAGCGCCTGCAGGGGTACGTGCCGCCGGCGCAGTTCGAAAAGATGCTCGAGGACAACTCCAAGTCCTGACCAGGGCGGGGCGACTCAGTCGCGCGGCACGAGCTGCCACAGCCGGCCGCGCTGCTTCATCAGGCCGGCCGCACGCTCGGCGTCGGACCCGCGGCCCCAGAAGAGGTCGGCGCGCACAGGTCCTGTGATCGCGGCGCCGGTGTCCTGCGCGAGCACGACGCGTCGCAGGGCCTTGCCGTCGACGGGGTGGGTCGTGTCGAGGAAGAGCAGGGCGCCGCGCGGAACCCGCCTTGGGTCCACCGCCACCGAACGCATCGGTGTCAGCGCGACGCCCAGCGCACCGGGTGGCCCGGCGTCGTCGGCCGTGGCGGGCAGCTCGCGAAAGAAGATGTATCGCGGGTTCATCTGCATGACGCTGCGCGCCTGCGCGGGATTCGCACGCAGCCAGGCCTTGATCGAAGCGGCGTCGACCTCGGATGCGGACAACGCGCCGCGCTCGATGAGTACGCGTCCGATCGCGACGTAGGGCTGTCCGTTGTCCGCCGCATAGCCCACCCGCATCGTCGTGCCGTCACGCAGCCGGATCCGTCCGGATCCCTGGATCTGCAGGAAGAATGCGGCTACCGGGTCGTCGATCCAGGCCAGTTCCTGTCCTGCGAAGAGCGACGCGTCTTCGATCTGCGCCCTCGTCGGCCGACCGAACAGTTGCGCACGGACCGGCCGTCGGTACAGCGGTACCTGTGTGGCTGACACGCGCTGGCGGCTCCCGCTCAGTTCGGCCTCGTGGTAACCGGTGATCAGGCCCTCGGTACCCCCGTCGGCGCCGACGAGAGGCTGCGCCCGGAACCGGCGTTCGAGCCAGCCGCGCAGCGCGGGGCGCTGGGCGCGGAATTCGCCGCAAAGGCCGGACCATGGAATGGGGGGCCGTGAGAGCGCGCACTGCCGATCGATTGCGCCAGCCAGTCCGTCGAACCTGTCGTCGCCCCAGCCCGGCAGCGACGCCGGGTCCGCTGGCGACACTGCAATGGATGCATCGACCGAGGAGGCGGCTGACGGTTTCGGAGACGGCTCTGACGCGGGGGCCGGGGGCTGCACCGATGCCGGTGGCAACGAGTGCTGCGCGGTCGCGACCGTTCGCTGCGCCGCGGGCGATGCCGGCGCGCAGGCAGTCAGCCCGATCGCGACGCCGATCGCGAGTCCGAGCCCGGCAAGCGAAGCGTTAGAATGCGCGCCTTCGGAGCGAGCGAAAATGTGGGTCATTCTTCTCGAGGCGGCCGGGGTCCTGACGCTGGTGCTGCTGCTGGTCTGGTGGACGCTGCGAGGCAGGAAGTAGTCCTGCCCGAAGTGCTGTGCGGCGCGAAATCTGGTCGCAGCACCCGCTTCAGTGAAGCGTGCGCGGCATCGACAGTGCGAACTCCGCGATGGGCGCCTCGAACCGCTCGCCGTCCTCGGCCACGCAGAAGTAGGCGCCGTGCATCGAGCCGTTGGGAGTCGCAAGCTGGCTGCCGCTGCTGTACTCGAAGCTCTGTCCGGGCGAGAGCAGCGGCTGCTGGCCCACCACGCCCAGCCCCTTGACCTCGATCACCTTGCCGTTGGCGTCGGTGATGATCCAGTGGCGGCTGATGATCTGCGTGGGCACGTTGCCGGTGTTCGTGATGCGCACGGTGTAGGCGAACGAGTACTGCCCCGCGTCCGGCTGAGACTGCTCGGGGAGGTACTGACTCTTCACTGCTACCTGAATGGCGTACTTGCGTTCGGGCACGGCTGACACGGTCGCTCTTGCGGCTAGAATTCCCCGATTCTAGTCAATTCCTTCCGGATCGACTCATGACAGCCCTACAGCCAGCGCAGCCGCGCGTGGGCCGCATCGCCCCGAGCATCCTGTCGGCCGACTTCGCGCGACTCGGCGAGGAAGTGCGCGCCGTCGAGGCGGCAGGTGCCGACCTGATCCACTTCGACGTGATGGACAACCACTACGTTCCGAACCTCACGATCGGCCCGCTGGTCTGCGAAGCGATCCGCCCGCATGTGAAGATCCCGATCGACGTGCACCTGATGGTCAAGCCGGTCGACCGCATCATCCCGGACTTCGCCAAGGCGGGCGCGAACATCATCACCTTCCACCCCGAGGCGTCCGAGCACGTCGACCGCAGTCTCGCGATGATCCGCGAGGCTGGTTGCAAGGCGGGGTTGGTGTTCAATCCGGCCACGCCGCTCTCGCATCTGGATCATGTGATGGACAAGCTCGACATCATCCTGCTGATGTCGGTGAACCCCGGCTTCGGGGGGCAGAAGTTCATCGCGTCCACGCTGCCCAAGCTGCGCGAGGTGCGCAGGCGCATCGACGCGTGGCGATCGCAGGGCGGGCAGGAGATCTGGCTGGAGGTCGACGGCGGGGTGAAGGTCGACAACATCGCGGACGTGGCTGCTGCCGGTGCCGACACCTTCGTCGCGGGTTCCGCGGTGTTCGGTGCGCGGGATCCGGACGGCGGGTACCGGAGCGTTTTCGGGCGCTTTCGAGAGGCGCTCGCCCGGGCGTGAACAGTCGCCGGCGGGCTGGGAGTCAGCCGGGAGCGCTCAGGGCCCGAATCACGTTGAACGACATGCCGTCGGCCTGCGCAAGGTAGATCGGAGTCGCCTTGTCTGCGTTGCTGGCCCACCGCGTCGATCGCACCGAGTCGAACTCGACCGCGGCGCCTCGCGGCGCGCGGCCACCGAGCAGCCCCCGCAGGAATGCGACGCCCTCATAAGTGGATTGCCCGAGTGCGTTGAGTACCGGCGCGCGTTCGCCGAACCGCGACCAGTAGCGCTCCCTGAACGCGCCGTTGCGTTCGGTCGACAGCGAAGCGAAGTAGCTCGATGCCACGAACAGTCCTTCGGTATGCTCCGGGCCGATCGCAAGCAGGCCGTTCTCCTCGATCGCGCAAGACAGCCGCAGCACCCGGTCCGCCAGGCCCGCATCGCCGAAGGCGCGACTGAAGTCGACCGCATCCTGGCCCACCAGAGACATCAGCACCGCCTGGGCGCTGCTGCTGCGGACCTCATCGATCAGGCGTTGAGCGTCGCAGCTTCCGAGCGGGACGTAGCGACTGCCGACGACCTCGCAGCCCGCGCGTGCCAGCGCGCGCTCCGCGAGCGCATGCGAGCGACGCGGCCAGCAGTAGTCGTTTCCGATCAGGTACCAGCGCCGGAGGCGGTAGCGCGAAGTGAGCCAGTCCAGTGCTGGCAGCAGCTGGCGCTGCGGCGTGTCGCCGATCGCCATGACTCCGCGCGGCAGCGCGCCGCCTTCATACAAGGGGGTGTAGACGAACGGGACCCCGGCGCCGACCACGTCGGTGACCCGTTGCCGGACCGAACTGGTGTGCATTCCGACGATCCCGTCGATGGCGCCGTCCTCCACGAGCCGGGACAACTCGTCTTCGAGCGCGTCGGACTCGTCGCTGGCGTCGACCACGGTCAGATTGACCCTGCGCCCGCGGATTCCGTCGGCGGCGTTCCATTGTTCGATCGCCAGCGTGGCGCAGGCCAGACACGATGGCCCCCAGATGCCGGCGATCCCCGACATGGGGATCAGTGCGGCGAGCCGGTAGTCGTCGGAAGGCGCGCCTTCGTCAATCAGCGGGTCGCTGCCTGCGGGCAGCAGGCCGCGGAAGCGGCTCGGCCCTCCTGTGCTGGTCAGATCGACATCGGGAAGCGCAGCCATCGCGAAGACTCCAGGAGCGACGCCCAAGAGGCGTAGTTTTACCCGATTTCAAGCCCCTTTCGTAGGGGCGGCGCCAGAAACCCTGATATTGCTATGGCTGGGGGTGCCGGCGGTGCCAGGATGTGCAACGCTGGAACGCGCGCCCCGCACGCACGAGCGTCTGTTCGCCGAAGTGCCTTGCCACCAGTTGGAAGGCCACCGGCGTGCCCTTGTCGGTGAAGCCCGCGGGCAGCGTGATGGTCGGGCTGCCGCTCATGTCGAATGGCGCGGTGAACCGGATCAGTGCGGTGAGTTCGGCGGGATCGGCGCCGAGCGTCGCCATCCGCTCGACCGTCGGCGAGGCGAACGGCTGCGCCGGAATCAGCAACAGGTCGATCTGTTCGAACATCGCCGCCACACGGCCGCCGAAGTCGCGCCGGCGCAGCAGGATCTTCTGGTAGTCCGTGCCTGAGAGTCCGCGACCCGCGTCGATGAACCCCGCCAGGCCCGGGCCGTACTCCGCCCTTCGCGACGGGAAAGTCGATTCATGGGCGACCGCGGTCTCGACCGCGCAGTTCGGGCCCCAGTCGGCGAGCTGCCCGTCCGCCGCCGGAAACTCTACCGGCCGTATCACCGCGCCCAGCCCCCGGAATGCCTCGAGCGCGTCGCGGACCGCCTTTTGTGTCACCGGGTCCGTACCCTCCATCGCGTAGCGCTCGTCGAACCCCAGACGCAGGTCGAGAAGGTTGCCGTCGAGACCGGTCAGGTAGTCCGTTACCGGCTCGTGGCTCGCCGTCGGGTCGTTCGGGTCGGCGCCGGCAATCGCCGCAAGCATTGCGCCTGCGTCGGCCGCGCTGCGGCACATCGGGCCGAGATGATCCAGCGACGCCGCCAGTTCGAACGCTCCGAAGCGGGACACTCTGCCCCAGGTCGGCTTGAGCCCGGTCACGCCGTTGGCGGCCGACGGAAAGCGGATCGATCCTCCGGTGTCGGAGCCGATGGACCCGTAACAGAGTCCCGCCGCCGTCGCGACGCCCGATCCGCTCGATGACGCCCCGGACCAGTGGCCTGCGTGCCAGGGATTGACCGGCGGCCGCACGGCGGGATGGTGGTCTGCGAAGGCGCCTTCGGTGAGCTGGAGCTTGCCCAGCAGGACTGCCCCCGCCTCGCGCAATCGCGTCACGACGGTGCCGTCGTACGCGGGCCGGAAATCGCGGTGGATCGGCATCCCGGCCGCGGTCGGGATGCCCTTCGTGAAGCACAGGTCCTTCAGTCCGATCGGCACGCCGTGCAGAGGGCCGAGGATCTGGCGCTTCATGATCTGGTCTTCGGCGCGACGGGCCTGTTGCAGCGCGAGTTCGGGCGTGACCAGCGCATACGCGCCGAGGCGCTGGTCGACGGACTCGATCCGGCGCAGCATCGTTTCGGTCAGTTCCACCGGCGAGAGCTTTCGCGAATGCAGCAGCCGTGCCACTTCGCCGGCATCCAGGTAGTGCAGTTCGGATTCGTTCATCGTTCGTGTCGGTCGAAGGTCGTGGGCCACCGCAGGAATTTCGGCTTTCACCGCAGCGCGGATGTGCAATGCGGATGCTTGTCTGCGGTCTCGTCAGCAGTTTTACCTCAAACCGCGCTGATCCGTTGCGATTGCGCCTCGCCGGTCGGGACGGTGCTGGCGATCTGCGCGGGCCAGCCGTAGAATTCCGCCGAAATGTCAAGAATCACGAAATCGCCGGCGTCCGCGCGATCGCTGCAGAGCCTGCTCGTCGAGGCCAGCAGGCGTGCGACGGCTGACCTGGAGCGCGTGCTGGGTCCGGAGGGCCTGCCTGTCGAGTTCTGGCGCGTTCTTGAGGTGCTCGCAGACGAGAACGGCCGATCGATGTCGGCACTTGCCGATGCGGTGTCGATGAAACTTCCCTCGTTGTCCAAGCTGATCGACCGCATGGTCGCGCAGGCCCTGGTGCAGCGCGCGCCCGACCCGCTGGATCAGCGCCGCGTGCTCGTCTACATCTCGGACGTCGGTCTCGAGAAGGTCAGCGGGCTCCGGGGCTCGGTGCAGAAGCAGCGCTCGTCGCTCGAGTCATCGCTGGGCACCGAAGCGGGCCGCGAATTGAAGCGGCTGCTGCAGGCGTTCATCAGGGAACGCAGCACCTGAGCGGGCGGGTCGGCACCCGGCCCGCAAGAAATTTCCGAAGTGCTTCAGGCGTCCGCCGCGACCCCGTGCACGGCGGCTTCGGCCGCCTGCGCTGCCGCGGAATTGCTTGAATCGGAAAACAAAATGCTTGACACGGAAAACATCCGTTCCCGATACTCGCACGGCTGATTCGCGTCGGAGGGAACATGGTCCTGCTGGGATGGTTGTTCGGAATCATCGTCGCGATTGTCGTGATCGCGGTCGCAGTCGCTTTCCTCAATCGCTTCTACCGCAAGTCCACGCGAGACGTCGCGCTGGTGCGCACCGGTTTCGGTGGCCAGAGGGTCGTGCTGTCCGGTGGGTGCCTCGCGCTGCCGTTCCTGCACAAGGTCGAAGAGATCAACATGCGGACGATTCGCATCGAGGTCCGCCGCACCGCCGAGAAGTCCCTGATCACCGTGGACCGGATCCGTGTCGACGTCGAACTCGAGTTCTACGTCCGGGTGCAGCCGTCGGTCGAGGGTGTCGCCACCGCGGCCCAGGCGTTGGGAGCCCGCGCTCTCAGCCCTGACGGCATCCGCAACCTGCTCGAGGGACGTTTCGTCGACGCGCTGCAGTCGGTGGCTGCCGCCGAAACCATGGACAGCCTGCATGAAAAGCGCGGCGAGTTCGTGCGGCACGTCGGCGCGCAGGTCCGAGACAATCTGTCGCAAAACGGTGTGCTGCTGGACTCGGTATCGCTGACCCGGCTCGACCAGGCGCCATTCTCCTCGCTCGACGAGAACAACGCGTTCAACGCCGTTGGCATGCGCAAGCTCTCGGAGATCATCTCGTCGAACAAGAAGAAGCGCACGGAAATCGAGGCGGAAGCCGAGATCGCCGTTCGCCAGACGCAGCTCGACGCGACGAAGCGCAGGCTCAACCTGCAGCAGCAGGAGGAGCAGGCGCAGATCGAACAACGGCTCGAAATCGAGAAGATCAAGTCCGTCAGCGACGCGGAGACCGCGAAGGCGCGTGAGGGGGCGATGGTGGCCACCGAGAATGCACGCATCACGCGCGAGAAGGAAACCAAGCTGCTCGAGGTCGCCAAGCAGCGCGAGATTCGTCGCATCGAAATCGAGGCGCAGCTCGCCTCCGAGGTCCGCAAAGCCGACAGCGCGATCCAGCTCGCGGGCAAGCACGCGGAGGAGGCCAAGGCACAGGCACAGGCCGAACTGGCACGCGTCGACATCATCCTTGCCCAGGAACAACTGCAGACCGAGCGCGAACGCGCGGTCGCGGAACGTTCGCGCGAAATCGCGCTGAAGCGGGAGCAGGAGTCCGGCGAGGTCGCCTCCGCGAAGGCCGGTTCCGAGACCGAAGTCCTGATCAAGAAGGCGCAGGCCGAAGCGCAGGCGATGCGAACCCGCGCGGAGGCCGATCGGCTGCGCATGCTCGCGGAGTCCGAGGGTTCGAAGGCGCTGATCTCCGCGGAGAACTCCCGGACCGAGAGCCTGATGCGGCTGCAGCTCGAGCGGTACCGGCTCGACAAGATGCCCGAGATCGTCGCCCAGATGATGAAGCCGGTCGAGAAGATCGACAGCATCCGCATCCATCACGTCAGCGGCCTGGGCGCCGCGCCGGGTTCGGCAGGCGAAGGCGGGCACGACCGCCCGCCGGTCAACCAGGTGATGGACAGCATCATGGGCATGGCGCTGCAGCTGCCCGCGCTCAAGAGCATCGGCGACTCGATCGGGGTGGATTTCTCCTCGGCGATCAAGACCACATCGAGCGAAGGCGCAGAAGACGCGCCGCCGCGCCCATCGACCTAGGCGGCCGTGCAACCCGACGTTCCCGCAGATCTGTCCGCTTTCCCTCAAACACAGTCACGCACACACCAGGAGATAACCATGGGTTTTTCGCGTCGTGAGTTCGTTACCACCGCAGGTCTCGCGGCGCTTGGCGGCGCCGTTCCCTTCCGCTCGGCATTCGCCCAGGGCGCGCCAATCAAGCTTGGCTCGGTGCTCGACAATTCAGGCAATCTCGATATCTATGGCAAGCCGATGGTGATGGCCACCACGATGGCGGTCGAGGAGATCAACGCGGCTGGCGGACTGCTGGGCCGCAAGATCCAGGCGATCCAGTACGACACCCAGTCCGACATCGCGCTCTACACCAAGTTCGCGCAGCAGCTCGCGCGCGACGACAAGGTCGACGTGGTGCACGGCGGCATCACCTCCGCGTCTCGCGAGGCGATCCGGCAAACGTTCAGGCGGGCGAACACGCTGTACTTCTACAACGTGCTCTACGAGGGCGGGGTCTGCGACCGGAACATCGTCGTCACCGGCACGACGCCGGCACAGGCCGTCGAGCCTGTCGTCGATCTCGCGATGAAGCAGTGGGGCAAGAAGGTCTACATCCTGGCCGCTGACTACAACTACGGCCAGATCACCGCGAAGTGGATCGCCCACTACGTCGGTCAGCGAGGGGGCACGACGCTGAAGACGGACTTTTTCCCGCTCGACGTCGCGGACTTCGGCTCGACGATCGCGAAGATTCAGCAGGAGAAGCCGGACTTCGTCGTGTCGGCGCTGGTGGGCGGTGCCCATATGTCGTTCTATCGACAGTGGGCGGCATCTGGCATGAACAAGAAGATTCCGCTCGCGTCGACGACCTTCGGCGTGGGCAACGAACACCTCGCGCTGTCGCCGGCCGAGGGGGACGGCATCCTGATCGCGGGCAACTACAGCCAGGAGGCCGATACACCGGCGAACAAGGACTTCCTCGCCAGGTGGCAGAAGCGCTTCGGCGACACCAAGATCGTCCACGAGATCGCGGTCTCCCAGTACCAGGGCATCTTGTTGTGGGCCGAATGCGTCAAGAAGGCCGGTTCGCTCAAGCGCGACGCAATGCTCAAGGCGATCGAGTCCGGAACGAAGATCGAAGGGCCGGCCGGGACGGTGGCGATCGAGCCCAAGACCCATCACACCTCGCTCGACATCCACGTGATGGAGGTCAAGAACCAGAAGCTCACGATCAAGCAGACGGTCAAGCAGCGTCCGCCGAGCGACACGCTGCAGTTCTGCGACCTGCAGAAGAACCCCAACGAGAACAAGCAGTTCGAAGTGAAGATCTGACCGGCGCAGTGCCGTGGACTACGCAGGCGTCATCACACTCGAAGTCCTGTACATGATCGCCTTCCTGGCGCTCACCAGCGCCGGGCTGGCGATCGTGTTCGGGATGATGCGCGTGATCAACCTGGCCCACGGGGAGTTCGTGATGCTGGGCGGCTACACGACGATCGCGTGCGCGAAGGCGGGGATCGACGTCTATTTCGGCATGCTGGTCGTCGCGCCGCTGGTCGTCGGGATCTGGGGCCTTATCGTCGAGCGGCTGATCATTCGCTTTCTTTACGGGCGGATGATCGACACGATGCTCGCGACCTGGGGTCTGAGCCTGCTGATGGTGGGGGGCGTGACGCTGATCTTCGGCAACACCGCGGTCAGTATTCCAGCGCCGATCCCGGGATACGAACTGGGCGACTATCAGATGGGCGGCTACAACCTGTTCATCATCGCGATCACGGTGCTCTTGCTCATCGCGATGTGGGGGGTGCTCAGGTTCACGCGGGTCGGGCTGATCGCGCGCGGTGCGATGCAGGGCCCGGAAGTGGTGTCGGCGCTGGGCTACAACCCCCGCAAGGTGTACATGATCACGTTCACCGCAGGGGCGGCGCTTTCCGGGCTGGCCGGAGGCGTGCTCGCGCCGCTTACCGGCCTGCTGCCGTCCTCGGGTGGTGCGTATATCGCGAAGGCCTTCATCACCGTGATCACGGGCGGCGCAGCGGTGATCTCCGGGACGCTGTCCAGTGCGGTGATGCTCGGGGTGGTCAACCAGCTCACCTCGTTCGGCTCCGGGCCGGTCATCGGCGAGATCGCGATGCTCGCGCTGGCGATCGTGCTGCTGCGCCTGATGCCACAGGGCATCACCGGCCGATTCTTCCGGAACGGCACATGACGGCTTGGCGTTCGATCGGCAAGGTCAACTGGGGTTGGTTCATCACGGCGGCGGCCGTCCTCCTGCTGCTTCCGCTGGTGATGGAGACGCACACCCCGAGCGTGCTGCTGATCTGGGCGCTGTTCGCGATGTCCCTGGGGCTGATGTGGGGCTACGCGGGGCTGCTCAGCTTCGGCCATGCGGCGTACTTCGGGCTCGGCGCTTACACGTACGCGATCGCCGCGGTGAACATGGGCGAGAGCACCATCCCTTTGATCTTGTCGATCGTGGTGCCGGCAATCTTCGCCGCGGCCATCGGCGCGATGATGTTCTACGGAAGAATCAGCGACGTCTACATGGGCGTGATCACGCTGGTCGTCACGCTGATCCTGTTCAAGTTCATGAGCGCCACCGCGGGAGACGTCTACCGGATCGGGGACGCGCGTCTCGGCGGATTCAACGGCATACCGGGCTTCCCGACACTGAATCTGCCGGGCTTTCCGGAGATCTCGCTGTTCGGGGTGCCGACCTACTATGTGTGCGCCGGCTCGCTGCTCCTGTGCTACCTGCTCTGCCGCTGGATCCTCGCGCGTTCGTTCGGCCGGGTGCTGGTCGGTATCCGCGAGAACGAGACGCGCTGCGAACTGCTGGGCTATGACGTCCCGCTGCACAAGACGGCAGTGTTCACGATCAGCGCCGGGATGGCCGGTCTGTCAGGATGCCTGTTCGCCAACTGGGCCGAGATCGTCACCCCCAGCATCTTCAGCCTGCGCCAGGCGGCCGAGGTGATCATCTGGGTGATCGTCGGCGGGCTGGGCACGCTGATCGGCCCGATCCTCGGCGCGATGGTGCTGGGCATGGTCAAGCTGCTCCTGGGCGAGCAGACCGTGATCGACAACTCGCTGATCCTCGGACTGCTGCTGATCGTCGTGGTGCTCGCGATCCCCAGCGGTGTCGTGCCGGCGCTTCGGCGCGCCTGGGGCTTGCGCGTGCGCGCGCGCCGGCGCAGCGCCAAGGGCGCTGGTGCGCGACGGCGTTTGGGTGGCCGGCCCGGAGAGCAGCAATGAGCGGGGTGGTCGAGACCCACGAACTGACCATGCGCTTCGGCGGCGTGGTCGCGGTGAACGCGGTGAACTTCTCTTTGCAGGAACGCGAACTGCGTTGCCTGATCGGGCCCAACGGCGCCGGCAAGAGCACGTTCTTCAAATGCCTCACCGGCCAGTACCAGCTCAGCCACGCCAACGGGCAGGTGAGGATCCGCGGCAACGACGTGACGGGCTGGCGAAGCCACGAGATCGTGCGCCTGGGGGTGGGGATCAAGACGCAGGTGCCCTCGCTGTTGAACGGACTGAGCGTCGAGGAGAACCTCTGGCTGTCGGCGCGTCGCATCCATGGGTGGGCGGGCGCGGCCGGTGCGGTCGAGGAAATAGTCGCCGAGCTTGGTCTGTCGGACATCCTGCGCAGCGAGGTCGGCGAGCTCGCGCACGGGCAGCGGCAGGTGGTCGAAATCGGGGTAGTCCTCGCGCAGCGCCCATGGCTCGTGCTTCTCGACGAGCCCGCAGCGGGTATGACGGGCGACGAAGTGGAGCGGCTCGTGTCCGTGATCCACCGAATCAACGAGACCGCGTCGGTGATCGTCGTCGACCACGACATGGAGTTCGTGCGGATGCTCGGTTCGAAGGTCACGGTGTTCCATCAGGGCGCGATCCTGATCGAGGGCGCGGCGAACCACGTTCTCGATGATGCACAGGTCCGCGAGGTCTACATCGGGAATCGGGTGAAATGAAGCGTCACGTGCTGACCGAGACAGGCGGGGAAACCGTGGTTTCCGAAGGCGGCACACGTCGCATCGTTCTGGAGGTCCACGACCTTCGGGGCGGATACGGCCACGTGCCGGTGCTGCACGGCATTTCGCTGTCGCTTCACGAGGGCGAGGCGCTGGGAATCGTCGGCCACAACGGCATGGGCAAGACCACGCTGCTCAAGACGCTGATGGGTCTTCAGCCACCGACCGGCGGCAGGATCGTCGTCGATGGCATCGACGTCACCCGTGAACCGGCGCACACCCGCAGCCATCGTGGGGTCGGCTACGTGGCACAGGGCCGCGGGATCCTGCCCGGACTGAGCGCCCTGGACAATCTTCGCCTGGCCTGGACCGGGGAGTCCGACGAGACCGAGCAGGAGGCCGTGGATCGCGTGGTGGCGATGTTCCCGCGGCTCGCTGAGCTTCTCGATCGACGTGGCGGGACCTTGTCCGGCGGCGAGCAGCAGTTGTTGGCGCTGGCGCGCGCACTGGTGCCCAACCCCTGGATCGTGCTCCTCGATGAACCCTCCGAGGGAATTCAGCCGTCGATCGTCCAGGAAATCGGCCAGACACTGGCGCGCCTGCGCGCGCAGGCCGGGCTCGCGGTCCTGATCGTCGAGCAGAACCTGGACCTGGTGCTCGACGTCGCGACGCGCATCGCGGTCATGGAAAAGGGCCGAATCGAACGCGAGTTCGATGCGCACGAGATGGGCGCCACTGGTGCGCTGGTCGCCGCGCTGGGCATGGGTTCGGTGAGGATGACCCGCGGAGCGCCTGCGGCTGCCCGACCGCCGGGTGCGCCTGCGGCGAGTCGCCCGCCACCGGCCGGGTCCGCAGCGCCCGCTCCGAGCGCTCCCGTTCGTTCCGCGCAGTTCGGGCAAGTCTCGACGCCGGTGCCCGTCATTGCCGAGCGCGCCACGCCGACTGCGCCGCGGCAGGCACAGCCGGCGTCGCGCGCCGGCGCATCCGTCTCCTCGTCTTTCGCCACCGGCGCCGCGCCGACCACTCCTGGGGTAATCATGGCCTCCGTCAAGCGACCCACCCTCGAGCAGATGCGCGAGATCGTCTCCTCGCTGCACATGAGCATGTCCGACCACGAAATCGCCGAGTACATGGAGGTGATGGAAGGAACGATCCAGGCCTACGATCGGCTCACGGAACTTCCCGACTACCTGCCGCCGGTGCGTTATCCGCGCACTCCGGGTTATCGGCCGGGCCCGGCCGAGAATCCGCTGAACGCCTGGGCCGTGAAGTCCGAGGTTCGAGGCGCGCCGTACGGACCGCTCGCGGGAAAGCGGATCGTCCTCAAGGACAACGTGTGCCTTGCGGGAGTGCCGATGATGAACGGTGCTTCGACGCTCGAGGGGTACGTTCCCGACGTCGACGCCACGCTGGTGACTCGGATTCTCGACGCGGGCGGCACCATCGTCGGCAAGGCGCATTGCGAGTACTTCTGCCTTTCCGGCGGGAGCCATACGTCCGCTAACGGTCCGGTGCACAACCCGTATCGCTACGGCTACGCGGCCGGGGGATCGTCCTCGGGTTGCGGCGCCCTTGTCGGCGCGGGCGAGATCGAGATGGCGATCGGCGGCGACCAGGGCGGGTCGATCCGTATGCCCGCCGGATGGTGCGGCGTCTACGGCATGAAGGCCACCCACGGGCTGGTGCCTTACACCGGTGTGATGCCGATCGAGGCCACGATCGACCATGTGGGTCCGATGACCGCGACGGTCGCGGACAATGCGTTGCTGCTCGAGGTGGTCGCCGGCGCCGATGGTCTGGATCCGCGCCAATACGACGTGCGCGTCGACAAATACACCACCGCACTCGGACGCGGCGTCGCGGGCCTGCGGATCGGCGTGCTCACCGAGGGGTTCGGGCATCCGGTGAGCGAGCCCGACGTGGATCAGAAGGTGCGAGAGGCAGCCGATCGACTGCGCTCGCTGGGAGCCAGCGTCGAGGACGTCTCGGTGCCGATGCATCTCGACGGGCCGGCCATCTGGACCCCGATCGCGCTGGAGGGTCTCGAGGCGCAAATGATGCACGGCAACGGCATGGGCTTCAATTGGGAGGGGATGTACACCACCAGCCTGCTCGATGCGCATGCGAACTGGCGCGCCCGGGCCAACGAACTGTCGAGAACGCTGAAGATCTCGATGTTTGTCGGTGAATATTTCATCCGGCAGTATCGCGGCCACTTCTACGCGAAGGCGCAGAATCTGGCGCGCCTGCTGCGCCGGACCTATGACGAAGCGCTCGGGCGATACGACCTGCTGCTGATGCCGACGCTGCCGATGAAAGCCACACCGCTGCCTCCGGCCAATGCTCCGTTGGCGCTGTGGTGTCAGCGCGCGTTCGAGATGCTGGCGAACACCTGCCCGTTCGATGTCAGCGGCCATCCGGCAATGAACGTTCCGTGCGGCATGAGCCACGGACTGCCGGTGGGCATGATGCTGGTCGCCAAGCACTTCAACGAGTCGACGATCTACCGCGCCGCGCACGCGTTCGAACAGATCGGCGACTGGCGCGAGTTCTAGCATGCGCCACGCCTGCCGCCAGGCTTGTGCCGCTGCGCCGACCGGGCGTCGATGAGCCGCAATCCGTTCGCGTCCCAATGGTTGCGCTCGGCGACCGATGACCGCCAGCGACCGCGTGGCGGCATGTCCTACGTCTCCGGCGTCACGGACGAGCCGCTGCGGTTCATCACGGTACCGCAGCTGCTGGACGAGGCGGTGCAGATCGGAGGCGCGAGAGACGCTGCGATATTCGTCGCAGACGGCCAGCGCCTGAGCTGGCACGACCTGCGCAGGCGCTCCGACGAGGTGGCCGCCGGACTGCTCGCGCTGGGCATCAAGCGCGGCGATCGTGTCGGCATCTGGGCACCAAACTGTGTCGAGTGGCTGCTGGTGCAGTTCGGCACCGCGCGCATCGGCGCGATCCTGGTCAACATCAACCCCGCCTATCGCACCTCCGAACTCGAATACGCGCTGAACAAGGTCGAGTGCCGCGTGCTGGTGATGGCGCGTTCGTTGAAAACGAGCGACTACGTCGCGATGGTGCGCTCGCTCGCCCCGGAGCTCGATCGCGTGCCGTCGACCGAGCGGCTGCGGCTCGAGCGCTTCCCGCGCCTGCGCCACGTGGTGCTGATCGGCGACGGGCCTCGCCCGAAGGGCATGATGCCGTTCGCCGAGCTCGCCCGGGTCGCGGGGCCGGCGCACGCATCGCGGCTCCAGGCGCTGTCGGCTGCGCTTGATCCGGACGACCCGATCAACATTCAGTTCACCAGCGGCACCACCGGCGCGCCCAAGGGCGCCACGCTGAGCCATTTCAACATCGTCAACAACGCGCGCTTCTGTGCGATGGCGATGCGGCTGGGCGAGCGCGACCGGTTGTGCATTCCGGTGCCGCTGTACCACTGCTTCGGTATGGTGCTCGGGGTCCTGTCTTGCGCCGCGGTCGGGGCGGCGATGGTGTTCCCGGGGGCCGCATTCGACGCCGAGGACACGCTGCGCGCGCTCCAGTCGCAGCGCTGCACCGCGCTGCACGGCGTGCCGACGATGTTCATCGCGATGCTCGACCACCCGGCGTTCTCCCGGTTCGACCTCACCGCGATGCGCACCGGCATCATGGCCGGTGCTCCGTGCCCGATCGAGACGATGCGCAGGGTGATCGATCAGATGCACATGCGCGAGGTCACGATCGCGTACGGAATGACCGAAACCAGCCCGATCTCGTTCCAGTCCGGGGTCGACGACCCTCTCGAGCGGCGCGTGTCCACCGTGGGGCGCATACAGCCCCACGCGGAAGTGAAGATCGTCGACGAGGCCGGCCGCATCGTGCCGGTCGGTGCGAGCGGCGAGCTATTCACCCGCGGCTACCTGGTGATGCGCGGCTACTGGGCCGACCCCGAGCGCACCCGCGAGTCGATCGACGAGGCGGGCTGGATGCACACCGGCGACCTCGCCACGATCGACGCCGAGGGTTACTGCAACATCGTGGGACGGGTCAAGGACATGCTGATCCGGGGCGGCGAGAACGTCTATCCGCGCGAGATCGAAGAGTTCCTCTACACGCACCCGAAGGTGCAGGAGGTGCAGGTTTTCGGCGTTCCCGACCCCCGCTTCGGCGAGGAGATCTGTGCGTGGATCGTGCTCAAGCCCGGGCAGAGCGCCACGGCCGACGAGGTCCGGAGTTTCTGCCAGGGTCGCATCGCGCACTTCAAGGTGCCGCGTCACCTGCGCTTCGTGCCCGAGTTTCCGCTGACCGCGACCGGCAAGGCGCAGAAGTTCGTGATGCGCGACCAGATGATGCGCGAGTTGGGCGTGCAGCACGCGCGCACCGCCTGACTCTCGGACCCGGGCTAGCGCCCCTCGAAGTCCGCGTCCCTTCTTTCCCGGAATGCCGTCGTGCCTTCGGCGAGATCGCGCGTGAGCCCCACGTCGTAGAACGAGCGGGACTCCATCCATAGCGCGTCGTCCATGCCCATGCCGACCGCGCGTCGCATCACTTCCTTGGCGAAGCGCTGGGGCAGCGGGGCGCGGCTCGCGAGCCGTTGCGCATACTCCAGCGCTGCCGCGAGCAGCCTGTCCTGCGGGTGGATTCGGTTGACAAGACCGATCCGGTAGGCGTGCTCGGCGTCGACGCGCTCGCCCGACAGGACGATCTCCATTGCGTGACCGAGTCCGACGATCTGCGGCAGCCGGATCAGGCCGCCGTCGCAGGCGTGGAATCCCCACTTGACGTCCTGCAGCGCGAATTCGGCGTTCGGCGAGCAGAAGCGGATGTCGCAGGCCAGCGCCAGCTCGAAGCCGCCTGAGATCGCGAATCCATTCACCGCGGCGACGATCGGCTTGCCGATATGCAGGTTGCGTGTGATGCCCCCGAAGCCGGGGCCGTTGGTGAATCGGCTGCGGAACTCGGGCGCCGGCGTGCGCGCGAAGTCCATGGTGTAGGTCTTCAGGTCGGCTCCGGCGCAGAACGCCTTGTCGCCCGCTCCGGTGATCACCGCGACGCGCGCGTCCGCGTCGGTGTCGAAGGCGCGCCACGTCTCGACCAGTTCGTCGTTGGCCCCGAAATCCAGCGAGTTCATCTTGTCGGCGCGATCGATGGTGATCAGACGCACCGCACCATGGCTTTCGTATCGGATTCCACTCATCTCGTCAGATCCTTTCGAAGACCGGTGATTCGCCGTCGTATCGGTTCAGCCGTATTCGGGTGCCGGGCGCGGGCAAATCGTCCGTGCCGTCGATGCGGCCTGTGACGAAGGGGCCCGCGTCAGTGCGCACCATTGCCACCAGATACGGCCCGCGATCGCGCAGCGCGAGCGGTGGGCGGCGGATCACCGTCGCGGCCACCACTGTGCCCTCACCGGGCAGGTCGCAGGCTACGAGCGCCGCCGACAGGCAGCCGGCGCAGCGCTCGCGCGGCGGCACCGACAACTTTCCGCAGCCGGCACATCGCAGCAGTCTGAGCGTGCCCATGGCTTCAGCGGTCGCCGCGGGCCAGGATGGAGACGGTGCAGGCGACTCCAGTGCCGCCCAGGTTGTGGGTCATGCCGAATACCGCGTCGCGGACCTGGTTCGCGTGCTCGCCGCGAAGCTGCCGGACGGCCTCGAACGCCTGTCCGAGGCCGGTGGCACCGACCGGGTGCCCCTTCGCGAGGAGCCCGCCACTCGGGTTGATCGGCATGTCGCCGTCGACCGCGGTGCGACCCTCGGCGGCCCAGTGATGGCCCTGGCCGCGAGGCACGATCCCCAGGTCCTCACTGTCAACGATTTCCGCGATCGAGAAGCAGTCGTGCAGTTCCACGAACGCCAGCTCGCTCGCGGTGATGCCGGACTGAGCGAATGCGAGTTGCGCCGCCCGCACGGTGGCGGGGAACGAACAGGGGTCGTCGAAGCCGGCGATGCGCGCGGGGCCACTGGTCTGCACCGACGCGAGCACGTCGACGAGGCGCGAGCGATTGCCGGACCAGACGTCGCGCGCCACGACGACCACCGCGGCCGCGCCGTCGGACACCGGGCAGCAGTCGTGCAGTCGCAGCGGGTCGGCGATCAGCGCCGACGCGTCGATCTCTTCGTCGGTGATCAGCCGCCCCTGCTGCGCCAGCGGGTTGCGCATGCCGTTGGCCTTGTTCTTGCGCACGACCGCGGAAACATCGCGCCGCGTCGTGCCATAGCGCGCGGCGTGCGCGCCCCAAACGAGGCCGAAGAAGCCCGGAAAAGTGAGGCCGGCCGGGCCGTCCGCGCGATTGTCCATCGCGCAGTTCAACGCGGACGTGACCTGGGCGGTCGATGCGTGGCTCATCTTCTCCACGCCCACCGCCAGCGCGACATCGCACTGCCCGGTGGCCACCGCCAGGCATGCGTGCCGCAGCGCGATGCCGCCGGACGCGCACGCGCCTTCCACTTTCGTGCAGGGCACGCCGTGCAGGTCGAGCTGGTCGCCCAGCAAGCCGGCGAGAATCTCCTGCCCGACGAGCGCCCCGCCGACGAAGTTGCCAAGGTATACCGCACCGATGCGCCTGCGCTCGACGCCCGCGTCTTCGATCGCGGCGACGGCCGCCTCCAGCGCGAGGCTCTCGATGCTGCGCTCGGGCATCTTGCCGAAGCGGGTAGATCCGATGCCGGCAATCGACACCGGCCTTGCGTATGTGTTCATCTTTTCGCTTCCCGAAGCAGCCGCTCGCGCAGCACTGTCTTGAGCACCTTGCCGTAGTTGTTCTTGGGCAGGTCGTCGACGAACAGGTAGCGCTTGGGACGTTTGAAGCGCGCGATGTTCTCGAGGCACACCGCATCGAGTTCGTCGGCCGACGGCACCGTGCCCGGCGCCGCCACGACGAAGGCCACCACCTCTTCGCCCCAATCGGGGTGCGGTGCGCCGACCACGCTCGCCTGCGCGACTTGCGGGTGGGTCAGCAGCACGTCCTCGATTTCCCGCGGGTAGATGTTGGTGCCGCCAGAGATGATCATGTCCTTGGATCGGTCCTTCAGCGTCAGGCAGCCGCGTTCGTCGAGGCTGCCGACGTCGCCGGTATGCAGCCAGCCATCACGCAGCGTCGAGGCGTTCGCCTGCGGATTGCGCCAGTAGCCGGCCATCACGCAATCGCTTCGCGTGACGATCTCGCCGACCTCGCCAGGCGGCAGTTCCCGGTCGTCTGCGCCGAAAATTCGCACCTCCACGCCGGTGCGTGCGAAGCCGGCCGACGCGAGCGTGCCGATGTCGCCTGCGGCGGCCGCGACCTCGTGCGCCCGCTTGTCAAGCCCGGTGATCGTCATCGGACTCTCGCCCTGGCCGAAGAGCTGGTACAGCCGGGGTCCGAAGAACTGCAGCGCTTCCTGAAGGTCCGGCACGTACATCGGTGCACCGCCATAGGCGATGCACTTGAGGTTGGACAGGTCGGCGTGCCCCGCGGACCCGTCGCCGATCATTCGCACCAGCATTGTCGGCGCGGCGAAGAACGACACATTGGGCCAGCGCTCGATCGCGTCGAACATGTCGCCCGCCGAAAAACTCCCGCCGGTGATTACGTTGTGTGAACCGCTCGCAAGGTGCGGCAGCGCATAGCAGCCCGAGCCGTGCGAAAGCGGCGCCGCGTGCACCATCGTGTCGCGCTCGTCGAGCCGGTCGATGTCGGCGGCGTAGGCCAGCGTCATGAACAGCAGGTTTCGCTGGGTCAGCATCGCGCCCTTGGGCCGGCCGGTAGTTCCGCTGGTGTAGAACAGCCAGGCAAGCTCTTCCGGCGCACCGTCGACCGCCGGCATCGCCGGCGATGCCGCCATGTCGTCCAGCAGCCTCGGATCTGCCTCGAACATTCTGAAGGGCGCGGAATGCCCGGCCTCCGAGGCGATTCCCTCGTACAGCGAAGGCGATGCGACGCAGGCCCGCGCCTGCGAGTTGTCGAGGATGTAGCAGAACTCCCGAGGATGGAGCTTCGCGTTCATGGGCACCGCGCACAGGCCTGCGTGCCAGCACGCGTACATCACCTGCAGGTAGCCGGCGCAGTTCTCCATCGCGATGCCGATCCGGTCGCCTGCTTCGACGCCGGGCAACGCCCTGAGCCAGGCGGCGGTGCGCGCGACGCGTTCCGAGAACCGGGCATAGGTCCAGGCGGTCTGCCCGTGAGTCACCGCGGGAGCCGCGGGGCGGCGGGCCGCGACGGTGTGCACCAGGTTTGCCAGGTTCATGCGCGTCTCCTTGCGAACGCGGTCGTCGTTCCGTTCGGCCAAGATCCGTAACGGGCGGACTTTTTACGGGGCAGATTCGGTTCCGCCGGGGCTTGCGTAACGTAGCATGGCGCGGCGCCCGCGACCGCGCTCCTCGCCCGGCCGCGCGGCCCGGCCCGGGTAAACTGGAACGGTGACAGAGAAAACTCCCCATGCAGGCGGTCCCGCCAGAGTCGCGCGCCGTTTCCCGGCGGCCGGCGTCATCATCGACCTCGACGGCACGCTGGTCGACACCGCCGCAGACCTCGCCGCGGCGGTCAACGCGATGCTCGCCGACCTCGGCAGGCAGGACTTGCCGGTAGAGCAGGTCGCACGCTATGTCGGCAAGGGTGCCGAGGTGCTGGTGCATCGAGCGCTGACCGGCACGCCCGACGGTCGCGTCAGTCCCGGCGAGTTCGAGCCGGCGATGCGCGCGTTTCTCGCGCACTACCAGCGCGAGAACGGCCGGCACGCCCGCCTGTATCCGGGTGTACGCGAGGGGCTGGAGGCGATGCGCGCCAAGGCCCTGCGGCTGGCGGTGGTCACCAACAAGCCGGCCGCGTTCACCGGGCCGCTGCTCGCGATGACCGAGGTCGCGGAGTTCTTCGAACTGGTCGTGAGCGGCGACACGGTTGCCAGAAAGAAGCCCGATCCCCTGCCGATGCTCCACGTCTGCGAGCGATTCGGCCTGCCGCCGCAGCGCATGGTCGCGATCGGCGACTCGATGAACGACGCGCTTGCCGCACGTGCCGCCGGCATCGCGGTGATGACCGTGCCCTACGGCTACAACGAGGGCCGGGATGTGCGATCGCTCGACGTTGATGCTATAGTCCCGACGCTTTTCGACGCGTCGATGCTGATCGACCCCGCGTGAGCCCGCAGCACCATTTTGATCGACCCGCCGACCCACACGATGGCCTCTTCACGACAGTGGCGTAGCTTCCCCGCACGGCAGCCGTGGCGCTGGTGGCGCTGGCGTCCGTGAGCCGCAGCGTGCCGGCCTGAGCGCCGGCGCATCCGACGTCGATCGAAAAGAGCGCCGTGTCCCGGCAGGGGGCGCGAGGCGCGGGGCGGCCCCAGGGCGGCCCGCAATCCCGGGAAAGAGCAATGACCGAAATCGAATTCAAGGCGATCGCAGCGCAGGGCTTCAATCGGATCCCGCTGCTCGCCGAATCCTTCGCGGACCTCGAGACGCCGCTGTCGCTGTACCTGAAGCTCGGGCACAGGCCGTACAGCTTCCTGCTGGAGTCGGTGGTCGGGGGCGAGCGCTTCGGGCGCTACTCGTTCATCGGCCTGCCGGCCAGCACGATGCTGCGTTCGACCGCGACCGGCGCCGAGGTGGTGAAGAACGGCCAGGTGATCGAGCGCTTCGAGGGCAATCCGCTGGACTTCGTCGACCAGTACCG
>JAHEDO010000199.1 GCA_024641185.1 Burkholderiaceae bacterium
GGCCTGCGGGCGCCCGGTCGTGGCGCTGAACTTCGGCGGGCCCGCCGAGATCGTCGACGACGAGGTGTGCGCGGCGATCGACGCCGGCTCGCCGCAGCAGCTGGTCGAACGGCTGGCCGCGACGCTTCGCGATGTCGTCGACGAGCCCGCGGCCTGGCGCGCGCGGGCACAGGCGGCCGGCGCGCGCGCGCGGGAACGCTTCTCCTGGGACGCGAAGGTGTCGCAGGCGCTCGCGCTGTACCGCGAGGTCGCGGCGGTCGAATGCGCATGAACGCCGCGAGCGCGCGCCCGCGTGTGGCGCTGGCGCCGGCGCGTGCCGCCGCGCTTGCTCTGGCGCTGCCGCTGCTTTCCATCGGCAGCACGGTCGAGGCGACCGCGGCCATGACACCCGCGTCTGCTACGGCCCGGAACGTCCGGATCGAAGCGCTCCGCGACCCGGTGCTGCGCGACATCCCGCGCATCGGCCTGAACCTGGGCGCACGCACCAGCTGGGGCGCCGAGCAACTGACGGCCAACGTACTGAAGAACCCGGGGCTCGAAGCGCCGCTCGATCGCACGCTGGTCGTCGTTCACGCCGTCGAAGGCCGATGGCTGCGGGACGACACGACCTGGCTCGCGCGCAGCGACGGCTTCTGGGACGGCGGACGCTTCGACGTGCGCACCGGGGCCGCCGCCGGCGCGACCGGGCGCATCCTCGCATCGAGGCGCGAGTCGCCCCCGGGCGGCGGCGCGTTCGAACTCGACCCGATGCCCGCCGGGCTGCGCCCCGGTGACGCGGTTGCGGTCGCGGCTGCGGAGGACCGCGCGGTGCTCGGCTCCTGGTGGATCGACCAGGGCAACGTCGTCGCCGACCGCGACACCCGACCGGGCAGCCCGGGACGGCAGTCCGCGCGGCTGGCGCCCATCGGCGGCGTCGCGGCGCGGCTCTCGCACCACCTCGACACGATCGGTGCGCGCGCGGGCAAGCTGCTGCCCGTGCAGGGCGCCTGGCGCCTGTCCTTCTGGGCGCGTGGTGCCCGTGGCGGCGAGCGGCTCGACCTGCGCGTCCTGCGGCACGGACGCGCCGCGTTCGTCGCGCGCTCGGTCACCGTCACCGCGGCCTGGCAGCGCTTCGAATTTCCTTTCGAAGGACACGACGACGGCCCTGTCGGTCCGCTGCAGCTCTCGTTCGAGGTCAGCGCCGGCGACGTGCTGCTCGACGACGTCTACCTGGGCGAAGCGCAGCCTGGCCCGGGAGGCTTCCGCCGCGACGCGGTCGCGGTGCTGCGCACGCTGCACCCCGGCTACCTGCGCGACTGGCAGGGGCAGCTCGGCGACTCGATGGCCAATCGACTGGCCGAGCCGTACGCGAGACGCCCCAGCCGCTATCGCCCGGGCGACGCGGAACTGTTCTCGCTGTACGGCCTTCCGGAATTCTTCGAACTGTGCGAGGCGGTCGGCGCGCAGCCGTGGATCGTGGCACCGACGCTGCTCGGCGACGACGAATGGCGCGCCTTCGGCGCAGCGCTGAAGGACTCGGCGCGCCGGCACGGCTTTCGCGAGATCATCGTCGAATTCGGCAACGAAAACTGGAACCCGATCTTCCGCGCGGCGGGCTTCCTCGCGCCGGACGCGCACGCGCAGGCCGCCGATCGGGCCTTCGGACTGCTGCACGACGCCGCGGGGCCGGGCGTCAGGATCGTGCCGATGGTCAATGCGCAGTTCGCCACCCCCTCCGGCTGGGCCCGCATCGCCCGCGGATCGGCGCTCGCGCAGAAAGTCGCCGTCGCGCCCTACTTCCTTCACTCGCTGAACGCGGCATCGAAGAGCGAGGCGGTCGCTGCGGCGTTCGCCGAGAGCGACGCAGTGCTGCGCGAAGGCATCCGGCAGGCCGGCGCCCAGGGCAAGGGCGTCGCGGTCTACGAGGTCAACTTCCACACGACCGGAGGATCAGCGCCACCGGCACTGCGCGACTTCACGGTCACCGGCGCGCATTCGGCGGCGGCGTTGGCGCGCCGGCTGTTGCAGTCCGCGCTCGCCGGCGTGCGTGAGCAGGCGGTGTACACGCTGGCGGGCTTCGACAGCCAGTACGGCCCGCAGCGCTCGCTGGTCCGCCTCTGGGGGGTCGCGCGCGACCTCGCGCCCGGCACCCTGAGGCCGACCGGCCTTGCGCTGGCCCTGATGAACGACGTGATCGACGGCGATCTGCGCGCCGCGCGCTGCACGGGCCCGGGCTGTGACCGGGTCACGGCCGCATTCTTCGGTGACGCGGCCGATCCGCGCCTCGTCGTCGCGTCCGCCTCCCCCGGCGCGCTGACGGTGCGCAGCGCGCTGCCCTGTGCGCGCCCCGCGCGACTGCGCCTGATCGACGGCAGTTCCGGGCTCGACAACGAACGCGCCGGCGGCGCGGCGCCCGCGGTCGCGATCCTCGACGTGCAACCGCGCTGCGACGGCGGCTGGAGCTTCGACCTTCCCCCCTACAGTCTGGCCGTGCTCGAGTTAGAGGCGACCGGGCAACAGCAAACGCACACGCGCTGAGCGCGTGACGACCGAGGCTCCAATGCAAGCACAACTCCACGCCGGATCGGCGCCCTGCGCGCAAGACGCGTGCACACCCGATCGCGACACCGGTTCGCCGGCGCCGCGCGCACGCGGGCTGCTTGGCGACGCCACCTTCGCGATGTTCGCGCGGGTGCTCTATCTGGCCACCCGCCTCGCGCTGCCGCCGATGATCCTCGCGCGGGTCAGCCTCTCGGAGTATGGCCTGTGGGCCGCATGCTTCGTGCTGGTCGCCTATGTCGCGCTTGCCGACATGGGGCTGTCCAGTGTCTACGTCCGCTTCGTCGCCCGGCTCCACGGGCGCGGCGACACCGACGGCATCGGTCGCCTGCTCTCCACCGGGATCGTGTCGATGTTCGCGATCGGCTCGGTGGTGTTCGGCGCCGTCGTGCTGTCGCTGGACCCGCTGATGGGGCTGCTGAAGATCGAACCGGCGCTGCGACCGGCGGCGCGCGTGCTCGTCGTCGGATCGGTCGGCGTGTTCGTGCTGGACATGGCCCTGTCCGCGTTCGGCCACGCGCTGCACGGGCTGCGACGGGTGCGATCGGAACAGAAGGTGTGGATGGTGTCGTTCCTGCTCGAGTTCGCGCTGATCGTCGCCTTCCTGCAAGCAGGGCTCGGCGTGAACGCGCTGCTGACGGCGTTCGCGTTGCGCACCGTCTTCGCGCTGACCGCCAACATGGTCCTGCTGCGCAGGGCACTGCCGGGGCTGCGGGTCGGCCCGCGCCGGTTCGACGCCTCGATGCTGCGCCACTTCGCGGGCTTCGGCCTGTCGGTGCAGGCGAGCACGCTGCTCAGCGTCGCGCTGCACTCGGCCGACCGCATGATCGCCGGCGTGCTGCTCGGCCCGAGCGCGATCGCCCTGTTCGACCTCGGTGGCAAGTTGCCGCTGTCAGCCGCGTCGATCCCGTCGACGATCAGCAGGGTCACGCTGCCGCAGGCGGCTGCGCTCGCAGAAGCCGGCGGCCCGCAGGAGCGACGCACCCTGGCCACGCTGTACTCGCGCGCCACGCGCTCCGTGGCGCTGATCGCGGCCGTGCCGCTGGGCTTCATGGCCGCCTTCGCCGCACCGCTGTGCCTCGCGTGGCTGGGCCCGCGCCCGGAACTGCAGGCGCTGCCGACGATCCTGTCGGCATGCGCGGTCGGCGCGCTGTTTCACGTGATCACCGGGCCGGGCTCGGCGGTGTTTCGCGGCATGGGCCTCGTCGGCAACGAGTTCCTCTATTCGGCGTTGCGCATCGTGCTGATCGCTGCGGCGATCGCACTCGCCTGGGCGACGATCGGGCACGGCGCCAGCGCGATCGCGATCGGACTAGCCGCAGGCACCGTGATCGCCGCGCTGGTCTACAACCTGCACAATCACCGTCGCCTGCAGCTGCCCGCACGCGAATTGCTCACCGCGATCGTGCTGCCCTCGCTGGCGCCGCTCGCGGTGGCGCTCTCGCTGCTGGTCTTGTGGCAGATGCTGGTGCCGGTCGGCATCGGCCGGTTCGCGCTGCTGGGGGTACTCGCCGGCTTCGGCGCCGTGCACTGCCTCGTCTGCGGCGCGCTGCTCTGGCGCTGGCTGCGCGCCGACGAGCGCGACGCCGTGCTGCGCGTGCTGCGCCGTCGCACATAGAGGCGCCTGGTTCGGGGCGACGCCACCGCACGGGCCGACGCACGACGCACGACGCACGACGTTCAACGTTCAACGTTCAACGCTCAACGCTCAACGCTCAACGCTCAACGCTCAACGCTCAACGCTCAACGCTCAACGCTCAACGCTCAACGCTCAACGAATAACGCGAAAGCGCCGCCGCCGGCTGTCGCCAGCTACCGGGGGCTTGTTCGGCGAATCCTCGGCCGGCCGGCCGGCGGGCTGTCCCGGGCCGCGCCGCGCGACGCCGACCGACGGAACCCGCGCCCGCTGCAGCCAGGCCTCGGACCAGCCGAACACCAGGAACAGGATCGGCAGGACCTGTTCGCCGAGGTAGACGGTCACGACCGACACCAGCACCACCAGCAGCATGCCGACGAAGGTGAATGCCAGCGAGTTCGCTTCCCGCGGCTCGCTCATGCCGCGGCGCATCAGGCGCAGTCCCTGCCAGACGAACAGCGCGATCAGAACCCCCAGCGCGATGAAGCCGTGCATCAGCACGAGCAGCAGGAAGTAGTTGTCGATCGAACTCATCCCCGGCACCTTCGGCCAGGTGACGCGGCCCCAACCGAGGGCCGCATGCTGGACCGCAATGTCGACGTACTTCTCGACCAGCACCTTGCGGTAGAGCGCCGATTCCTGCGACATCGTCATCTCCGCGCCGGGCCGCACGTCCAGGTATGCGTTCATCGCGACCCAGCCCAGCGGACCCACTACCAGCAGCAGCACCGCCGCGACAGACAGTACGCGGCGGCGGTTGCGCGCGCGTCCGACCATCGAGGGCAGCGCACCGACCAGCGCACCCAACCAGGGTCCGCGCGCGATCGTCATCACCGAGCCGGCGAGCAGCGTCGCGCAGATCACCTGCGCCTTGGACCACGGCAGCCATTGCAGGCGTGCGAAGCGTTCCTGCCAGTGCCCGCCCCACTGCAACCAGCGCGCCAGCCGGTAGGCGAGCGCCATCACGATCCCTGCCAGGATCGCGTGCGAATACGGCCCCGCCACCCGCGCCACACCGTAGCGGAAGGTGGTGACCCAGCCGGAGCCCTGGCCCGGGAAGAACTTGCCGATCAACGCGATGAACGGGTTCCAGCCGAAGCGGAATTCGAAGACGCCCACGACTGCCACCGCGAACACCAGGATCACCGTGCGCTTGGCGAGCGCCACGTCCATGTCCTCGGTGGCGACGCATAGCCGCGCGACCGCGTAGGGCGCGAGCACCGAGGCCAGCATGTCGAAGATCAGGTTCTGCGCTTCGTCGTAGCCCGCCGCGACGTACTCGGACGTTCCGACCAGCAGCGCCAGCGCAATGACCAGAAGATCGGTGACGCTCGGGCGCCAGCGGTGTCCGTAGCGCAACACCGCGAACAGCAGGATCGGCAGGATCACCGCCTGGTTGAAATTGGGGTCGGGAATGCCCGGCGTGATCGCCCGGAACGCGTTGGGGATCAGCAGCAGCACCGGCATATAGACCGAGAGCAGCGCGCGCCCGGGCGATGCCCGCAGCGACACCATCACCGCGGCGATGCTGGCGAGATAGACGATGTAGACCACGTGCCGGCTGCTCGTTCGGGGCGGAGAAGCGCCCGCTCCGGGCTCCAAATTGGCGAAAACGATAAATATATACTATTTTGAGCAGCAGTGACCGGAAATGGCGCGGCTGCGCCGCCCGATCTCGGCCGCAAGGTCCCGTTCCGTTGCTCTGCCGAAGCACCCGACGCCCCTCGTGCAGCACCCGAGCGACGTTCATTTCATTCCGGACTTGACTTCTTAGTTGATAAAAGTGATACTTCT
>JAHEDO010000016.1 GCA_024641185.1 Burkholderiaceae bacterium
CTGCACCCAGCGTGACCCGAAATGTAGATAGCGGATCCCGGCCTCTTCGGACAACGTAATCGGCACCGAGGACGGTCGCTTCCGCTTCACCGCGCCACCCCCAACTCGTCGAACGCCACGCGCCACGCCGCAAGTTTGTCCTCGAATCGCATGCCGGCATAGGCCGGGCTGGTCGAAGGCAGAACCACCGCTCGCAGCCCGCGTGCGGCGAGCCTGCGCTGGTGCCGGCCGGCGGTGCGACCGTTGAACATCACACACTCGAGGCCGGGCGCAAGCCGAGAGAGCGCGTCGAAATCGTTGTCGATCGCATCCCGAATGTCGGCATCGAGGCTGCCGCGCCGCTCACAGGCGCCGATCACGTCCCAGAGCGCGATGCGACGTGCGAGAAGCCTTGCATAGCGCTGCTCGAAAGGCAGGCTCGTCAGCGGCTCTCCCAGCAATTCCCCCAGGATCGCCCAGAACTGGTTTCGCGGGTGGGCGTAGTAGTGCCCCGCGCTGAGCGACGCCTCGCCCGGAAAGCTGCCCAGGATCAGGGCGCGGGCGCCGCGATCGGCTACCGGGCCGAAACCGTTCAGGCGCCCCTGGGCAGCCGCGTCATTCACGCTGCGCGAGCGCCAGCAGCATCTCGTTGACCCGACGCACGAATGCGGGCGGATCCTCCAGCTGCCCCCCTTCAGCGAGCACCGCCTGGTCGAACAGCAGATGCGACCAGTCGGCGAATCTCTCCTCCTCGGACTTCATCCTTACGACCAGCGGATGTCCGGGATTGATCTCCAGAATCGGCTGGCGCTCCGGCGCCTTCTGCCCCGCCTGGCGCAACAGCCGCTCCAGATGTCCACTGATGTCGCCCTCGTCGGAGACCAGACAGGCAGGCGAACCGGTGAGTCGCGTGGTGACGCGAACCTCTTTGACCCTTTCGCCCAGTGCCGTCTTGATCCGCTCGATCAGGTCCTTGGACTCGTCGGCGACCTTCTGCGCCTGAGCTTTTTCTTCCTCGTCCTCCAACTTGCCGAGGTCGAGCCCACCCCGCGCGACCGAGACCAGCGACTTGCCCTCGTAGTCCTGCAGGAACGAGAGCATCCATTCGTCGACGCGATCGGTCAGCAGCAGAACCTCGACACCCTTCTTCAGAAACACTTCCAGGTGCGGACTGTTGCGCCCGGTCGCCCAGTTCTCTGCGGTGACGTAGTAGATGCTGTCCTGGCCCTCCTTCATGCGCGACACGTAGTCGGCCAGCGAGACCGTCTGCTCGGCAGAATCGGACACCGTGCTCGCGAAGCGCAAGAGCTTCGCCAGGCGCTCGCGGTTGCCGAAGTCCTCGCCCAGGCCCTCCTTGAGCACCTGTCCGAACGCCTTCCAGAAGGTTGCGTACTTCTCCGTCTGGTTCTCGGCAAGATCCTCGAGCATGCCGAGCACGCGACGGGTGCAGCCCTCGCGGATCGCCTTGACGTCGCGGCTCTCCTGCAGGATCTCGCGCGACACGTTCAACGGGAGGTCGCTCGAATCGACCACGCCACGCACGAAGCGCAGATACGCCGGCATCAGCTGCTCGGCGTCGTCCATGATGAACACGCGTCGCACGTACAGTTTGATGCCGTGGCGCTGCTGCCGGTCGTACAGGTCGAACGGCGCCTTCGACGGCAGGAACAGCAGTTGCGTGTATTCGGTGCGCCCCTCGACCCGGTTGTGCGTCCAGGCCAGCGGCTCTCCGTCGTCGTGTGCGACGTGCTTGAAAAACGACAGGTACTGCTCGTCGGAGATCTCGGACTTCGGTCGCGTCCACAGCGCGCTGGCCTGGTTCACCGTCTCCGATTCGTCCAGCGTCCGGTACGCGCCCTTGTCCTTGTCCCACTCCTCCTTGCGCATCAGGATAGGGAGCGAAACGTGGTCCGAGTACCGACGCACGATCGACTTGAGTTTCCATCCGTCGAGCAGGTCGTCGAACGACTCGGGTTGCTCGCCGTCACCGGATGCCTCGCGCAGGTGCAGGACGATCTCGGTCCCGCGCTGCGCCCGTTCGCAGGGCTCGATGGTGAATTCGCCGCTGCCGTCCGACTCCCAGCGCACGCCCTCGTCGGCCGGCAGCCCGGCACGGCGGGTGAGCACGGTGACGCGGTCCGCGACGATGAACGACGAGTAGAAACCGACGCCGAACTGACCGATCAGCTGCGCGTCCTTGGCCTGGTCCCCGGAGAGCTTCCCGAAGAACTCTCGGGTGCCCGAGCGCGCGATCGTGCCCAGGTGCTCGATCACCTCCTGGCGCGACATGCCGATCCCGTTGTCGCTGATGCTGATCGTGCGGGCGTCGCGATCGAAGCCCAGGCGGATGGAAAGCTCCGCGTCACCTTCGTACAACTCCGGTGCGTCGATCGCCTCGAAGCGCAGCTTGTCGCAGGCGTCCGAGGCGTTGGAGACGAGCTCGCGCAGGAAGATCTCGCGATTGCTGTACAGCGAATGGATCATCAGCTGCAGGAGCTGCTTGACTTCGGTCTGAAAGCCGAGTGTTTCCTTCATGTCCATGGCATCGAAAAGTGGAAAGATGGGATTGTCGCAGGCTCAACGCCCGTTGCATCCCGATATCGGGGCAAATCGCAACGCTTCAAGCGGCGATCCGGGGGGTTCTCGCTCGACTCGCCCTGCCCGATGCGGACCGCGCGAGTGCGCTGGCCTGGCCTCGGAGCGATCGACTAGACTGCGCGCATGACACCACACCGACCGGATGCCGCCCACGAACTGCGCGGCATGCTCCTCGCGCTGGTCGGCGTTGTGATGTTCGGCGCCACCCTGCCCGCAACCCGGATCGCGGTGGCCGAGTTCGACCCCTGGTGGCTGGCCTTTGCTCGCGCGGAACTCGCCGCCGCGCTCGCCGCGGTCGCGCTCATCTTCACCGGGCAGCGACGCCCGACCCGGGAGCAATGGCCCGGCCTGGCCTTGACCGCCCTCGGCGTCGTGCTCGGCTTTCCGCTCTTCTCCTCGATCGCGATGCGCAGCGCCGACGCCTCGCACGCGGCGGTGGTCAATGGCCTGCTGCCCTTCGCCACGGTCATCGCCGCGACGCTGCGTTCAGGCGAGCGGCCCGCCGCGAGTTTCTGGCTCGCGGCGCTGGCGGGCAGCGCTGTGGTCGCGGCGTTTGCGCTGCGCAACGGCGGCGGCACGCTCGCGCCCGGAGACTGGGCGATGCTCGCGGCGGTCGCAGGCGGAGCCCTCGGCTACGCCGAGGGCGGGCGCCTGGCGCGCAGCCTGGGTGGTTGGCAGACGATCGCCTGGGCGCTGATCGTCGCGGCCCCGATCCTGGCGTTGCCCGCGCTGTGGTTGAGCTTTTCGCAGCCGTTCTCGAGTGCCTCGCCTCGCGCGTGGGCAGGGTTTCTGTACGTATCGGTGTTCAGCCAACTGATCGGCTTTCTCTTCTGGTACGGCGGGATGGCGATCGGTGGCGTCGCCCGCGTCTCGCAGGTGCAGCTGCTGCAGTTGTTCTTCACATTGATCTTCGCCTGGTGGCTGCTGGATGAGCGGGTCGATGCGATCACCTGGCTGGTCGCGGGCCTCGTCGTGGCGTTGATCGCCGTTGGACGCCGGGCGCCGGTGCGCAGAGCCGTCGCGCGACCCCGCAGACCGACTCACTGACCTCGCTGCCCTAACGGAGCAAGCCATGCGCGCACGCCCATTCATGCAGGTCGATGTCTTCCCCGACCGCCCATTCTGCGGAAACCCGGTCGCCGTCGTGCTCGACGCCTTCGGGCTGCAGGACAGCGAGATGCAGGCGATCGCGCGCTGGACCAATCTGTCGGAAACCACCTTCGTGCTCGCACCCGATACGCCTGGCGCCGACTATCGGCTGCGCATCTTCACGCCCGCCTCGGAATTGCCTTTCGCCGGACACCCGACGCTAGGCAGCGCATATGCCGTCGCCCAAGCGGGCATCGCGACGCCGTGCGACGGACGACTCGTGCAACAGTGCGCGTCGGGGCTCGTCTCGATCCGGTTCGAGCCCTCCGGCGATCGCGTCTGGCTGCAAGTGCCGGCCGCCAGGACAACGCCGCTGTCCGAGCCGCATCGCCGGCGCCTGGCGGCCGCGCTGGAAATCGACTGCGGCGACGACGTCTGCGCGATCGATGTCGGCCCGATCTGGATCACCGTGCGTGCCGCGTCCGCGCAGGCCGTGCTGGCGATTCGTCCGGACCAGGCGAGCATCGCCGCGCTGTCGCGCGAGCTCGAGGTCACCGGGGTCACGGTGTTCGGCGAATATCCTGACGGTGACGCACGGTACGAGGTGCGCTCGTTCGCTCCGGCCTGCGACGTGCCGGAAGATCCGGTCTGCGGCAGCGGCAACGGATGTGTCGCAGCAATGCTGGCGCGCGGCGGTGACCGCCGCCCCTATCTTGCGCGACAGGGTCGCGCAATCGGCCGCGACGGAGTGGTCGCGGCGCGCTTCGACGAAGACGGAATCGAGATCGGGGGCGCGGCAACGATCCGCGTCCGGGGCGAGATCTTCGCCTGAGCAAGCTCGCGCGATGGTCCGCGCAAGCCGTCTTACTCCTTGACCGCGCCGGTCATGCCCGAGACGTAGTACTCCACGAAGAAGGAATAGAACAGCGCCACCGGCAGCGAACCGAGCAGCGCCCCTGCCATCAACGGTCCCCAGTGATAAACGTCGCCCTCGACGAGCTCGGTGACCACAGCCACCGGCACGGTCTTGAGTTCCGAGTCGGCAATAAAGGTGAGCGCGTAGATGAATTCGTTCCAGGACAGCGTGAACGCAAAGATTCCCGCCGAGATCAGCCCCGGCACGGCCAGCGGCAGGATGATCTTCACCAGGATCTCCCAGCGCGACGCCCCGTCGATCAGCGCGCACTCCTCGAGCTCGAAGGGAATCGTGCGGAAATAGCCCATCAGCAGCCAGGTGCAGAACGGAATCAGGAAGGTCGGGTAGGTGAAGATCAGGGCCCAGCGCGTGTTGAAGAGCCCCAGGTTCTGGAGCACGAAGGCCAGCGGGATGAACAGGATCGACGGCGGGATCAGATACGCCAGGAAGATCGCGAGCCCAGCCGGTCGGGAGCCCTTGAATCGCAGGCGCTCGATCGCATAGGCGGCGAACACCGCGGTCGCAAGCGACACGAAGGTGGACACCACCGCGACCAGCATCGTGTTCATCAGCCACGACGGGTAGTCGGTCTCGAACAGCAATTTGTTGAAATGTTCGAGCGTCGGGTTGTGGACCCAGAACGGATTGCCCTCGTGCGACAGCAGCTCCCCGTTGGGCTTGAACGCGGTGATCGTCATCCAGTAGAACGGGAACAGCAGCACGAACAGGAACAACCCGATCGGGATATACGTCATGACCCAGCGCCGCGGCAGCGACTCCAGGTAGTTCATGCCCTGCGTGTCCGCCGTTTCGGGCTTCTCGGGCTTCTCGGTTTTGTCGTTCACTTGTCGCCGCCCTGCTGCCAGGCCCTGCGCTGCAGCCCGAAGTACGAGAACATGATCGCCCCAAGCAGGAACGGCACCATCGCGGTCGCGAGCGCGGCACCCTCTCCCATCGAGCCGCCGGGGATTGCGCGCTGGAACGACAGCGTGGCCATCAGATGGGTGGCGTTCAGCGGTCCGCCTCGCGTGAGCACGTAGATGAGCTGGAAGTCGGTGAACGTGAACAGCACCGAGAACGTCATCACCACCGCGATGATCGGGGTCAGCAGGGGCAGCGTCACATGCCAGAAGCGCTGCCACGGCGTGGCGCCGTCGATCGCGGCGGCCTCGTAAAGAGACGGTGAAATCGTCTGCAGGCCCGCCAGCAGGGAGATCGCGACGAACGGGATCCCTCGCCAGACGTTGGCCGCGATCGTCGACCAGCGGGCGTTCCACGGGTCGCCGAGGAAGTCGATGTAGTGGTCGATCAGCCCCATTTCCGTGAGCGCCCAGCTCACCACCGAGAACTGCGCGTCATAGATCCACCAGAAGGTGATCGCCGAAAGTGCGGTGGGGACGATCCAGGGCAGCAGCACAATCGCGCGCAACGCGGTCTTGAACGGCACATGCTTGTCGAGCAGCAGCGCCAGCCACAGTCCGAGCAGGAACTTGATGACGCTCGCCGCGAAGGTGTAGAAGATCGTGTTGAACAGTGCGAGTCGCGTGACGCTGTCGCCCCAGAGGAACTCGTAGTTCTCCAGGCCGATGAAGCTGCCCGCCCTGCCGATTCTGGTGTCGGTGAAACCGAGCCAGACGCCGAGGCCGAGCGGATAAGTGAGGAACAGCAGCAGCAGCGCCGCGGCCGGCAGCATGAACAGCAGGCCGAGCGCGTTGCGGTTGTTCTGGAGCTTTTCGAGCACGAATGCGTCCTGTCAGCACTCCGTCACCGCGCATCCGACCGTCGGAGTCGGACGCGCGGTGAGTGGTGCGCCTTCGTCAGATCTTGTAGTAGCGCTGTGCGCGCTTCTCGGCGCGCTCTGCTGCTTCCTTGGCCGTCTTACTGCCGGAAGCCGCCTCGGCGACCATGTTGACCATGACGAAGTCCGCCATTGTCGCGGCCGACGCATATCCCGGAGGGCCATCGTAGCTGTTGGGCTGCATGACCTTCATCGCGTCGCGATACGGCGTGTGCTTCGGATCCACCGTCCAGATCGGATTCGACTCGTAGGCACGCAGCGGCTGCGTGACGTAGCCGATCGCGCCCTGCTGCCACGGTTCGTACTGCTCCTTTTCCATCATGAAGCGCAGGTACTCCTTGGCGGCCTTCGGGTACTTGCTGTACTTGAAGATCATCATCGGGAACACGAGGTTCAGTTCGGTCGGCCGGCCCACCGGTCCGATCGGCAGGTTGGCGTGCTGGATGTCCTCGGCGAGCGCGTTGATCTTCGGGTCCTTCGAGGTCTTGGCCGCGTAGTACACCGAAATGCCGTTGCAGGTCAGGGCGATCTGCCCGTCGAGGAATGCCTTGTTGTTGTTCGGATCGAGCCAGGAGAGCGTGCCCGGAATGAAGGTGGCGTAGAGTTCCTTGGCGTACTCGAGCGCTGCGATGGTCTCGGGGCTGTTGATGGTGACGTTGCCGTTCTTGTCGACCATCTTGCCGCCAAAGGACCAGACCAGCCAGTGGCACCACGTGTTGCCGTCGCCGGTCGCATTGCCGAGCGCAAAGCCGGGTGGCGTGCCCTTCGCTTTGAGCGCCTGGCAGAGCTTCAGGAAGCCGGCGGTGTCCTTCGGAAACTCGTCGAAGCCGGCAGCCTTCACCTGGCTCGACCGGTAGACGATACAGTTGCCCGCCGCGCCCATCGGGATCGCGATCCAGTTCTTCGCGCCCTTGCCGTAGGCTTCCGCGGCCGGATACCACCCGCCGTATTTCTTGCCGAGATAGTTGGCCAGATCGGTCACGTCGACCAGCTTGTCAGGGTATTGGAACGCATCCTCGAACGTGCTGATGATGATGTCCGGCCCGCTGCCGACGTTGGCGGCAACCGCGGCCTTCGGGCGGACGTCCTCCCAACCCTCGGAGTCCACCCTCACCTCGATGCCGGTCTTCTCGGTGAACGCCTTGGTGTTGGCCATCCAGCCGTCCTCGTCACCCTGGACGAAGCGCTTCCATCGAAGCACGCGCAGCTTCGCGCCCTTCTCGGGCTTGTTGTTCCACGCTGCCTGCGCGTGCGCCGCCGGCGCAAACATGCCGGTGCCGCCGCCGATGGCCGCGCCCGCGGTAGCGCCCGCGGTGGTCTTCAGGAAGTCTCTACGCTTGCTCTGGTCCATCTTGCAGTCTCCTTCTGGTCGTAAGGAATCGGTCCGGGCCGAACGCTCAGATCCGCTTGCCGTTGGCCGCATCGAACACGTGGATCGCGGCCGGATCGGGCGTCAGCGTGATGCGGTCGCCCGGGTGGAACTCGTGACGTTCGCGAAAGACGGCCATCAGCGCACCCGCCGGGCTCTTCGCGAAGACCTGGATCTCGGCGCCGGTGGGCTCGACGACGACTACCTCGCTGGCGATGCCCTGCTCACCCAGCGTCAGGTGTTCCGGTCGCACGCCGAAGATCACTTCCTGGCCGGGCGTGGCGCGCAGGCCCGCCACGGCGATCTCGTTTGCGCCGTTGAGCTGCACTGCCGCGCCGTTGGCCGCGATCCGGCCCTTGAGCATGTTCATGGCCGGCGAACCGATGAACCCGGCGACGAAAAGGTTGACGGGGCGATCGTAGAGATCCAGCGGCTGGCCGGTCTGCTCGACGATGCCGTCGTGCATCACGACGATCTTGTCGGCCATCGTCATCGCCTCGATCTGATCGTGCGTGACGTAGACCGAGGTGGTCTTCAGCCGCTGGTGCAACTCTTTGATCTCGGTGCGCATCTGCACGCGCAGCTGGGCGTCCAGGTTCGACAGCGGTTCGTCGAACAGGAACACCTGCGGGTCGCGGACGATGGCACGGCCCATGGCCACCCGCTGCCGCTGTCCGCCGGACAGCTGTCGTGGATACCTGTCCAGCAGCTCCTCGAGGCCGAGAATGCGCGCGGCCTCCTGCACCCGGCGATCGATCTCGGCCTTCGGCGCCTTGGCCAGCTTCAGGCTGAAGGCCATATTGTCGTAGACCTTCATATGCGGGTAGAGCGCGTAGTTCTGGAACACCATGGCGATGTCCCGTTCCTTCGGCGCGACGTTGTTGACCACCTTGTTGCCGATCTCGATCTCGCCGCCCGAGATCTCCTCGAGCCCCGCGATCATTCGCAGCAGCGTGGACTTGCCGCAGCCGGACGGACCGACCAGCACGCAGAACTCACCGTCGGTGATCGACACGTCGACACCCTTGATGATGTGCGTTTCACCGAAATATTTCTGAACGCCCTTGATGCTGACTTCGGCCATGTGCTTGCGCTCTTTCCAATCGCGACGATGCCGACACCCTTCCGGTCGGACGGCTGGGGCGATTATGCACCAACACCGAACCGAGCTGGCGCCTGGCGCCTGGCGCAGGGGTGGGCCGAATTTCCGATAGAACGCGCCGCCGCGGCCGCTCGGGTCAGTTCCCGGGCGCCGGCAACGACAGTCTCGCTTCCTTGACCCTCGGCTCGATCAATCTGCCCTTGCGTGCGCGCGCCCCGGCATAGCCCATCAGTTCCCGAGCCGAGAACTCGCGCCGGATCGCCTTGGCGCCCCGCCCGACGCCTTCCACGATCACGCCGCCGTCTCCAAAGACGATCGCCTGCAGCAGCGACTCCCCCTTGTCGAGTCCCATCAGGATCACGCCGCGCCCGCCGTTGCGCAGAACCTTCACGTCACCAACGCCGAAGACCAGCGCGCGCCCGTTGCCGGAGACGCACAGAACCTGCGCCCGCTCGGGACCGAACAGCGCCGGGCGCAGGGGCTCGTCGTCGGCATCGAGCGCGACGAAGCTCTTGCCCTGGCGGGTGCGCCCGATCATGTCGCCCGCCTGGCACAGGAAACCATTGCCCCCGCGCGTGGCCAGGAGCACCCCGGTGCCGGCCGCCGCCGCAAGCACGTGCTCGATCCTTGCACCCGGCTCCAGTTCGACGAAGCTGGTGATCGGCGCGCCGTCGCCGCGCGCCGAGGGCATCTGCGAGACCGACACGGAGTAGACCTTGCCATTCGTGGCGACTGCGAACACCTGGTCGGTCGTCATCACCTCGAACGCGTCATACAGCGCGTCGCCGGCCTTGAAGCCGAACTGCGAGCGATCGTGTCCGTGCCCCTGCCGCGCGCGGACCCACCCCCGCTCCGACACGATCACGGTGACCGGCTCTTCGACAACGCGCACCTCGACGCTCGCGCGCTGGGCCGGCTCGATCAGCGTGCGGCGCGCGTCACCGTAGTGCTTGGCGTCGGCTTCGATTTCCTTGACCACTTGCCGGCGCATCGCGCCCGGATTGCCGAGAAGCGCCTCGAGGACGCGTTTGTCGTCGCGCAACGACTCCAACTCCTTCTCGATGCGGATCGCCTCGAGCCGGGCGAGTTGCCGCAGCCGGATCTCGAGGATGTCCTCGGCCTGCCGGTCCGACAGCGAGAAGCGCTCGATCAGCGCGGGCTTGGGCTCGTCCGACTCCCGAATGATCCGGATCACCTCGTCGATGTTCAGCAGCACCAGCATCCGGCCTTCGAGCACGTGGATGCGCTCGTCCACGCGAGAAAGCCTGTATGCGCTTCGTCGAGTCACGGTCGCGACCCGGAACTCCACCCATTCGACGAGGACGTCGCGCAGGGTCTTCTGGCGAGGCCGGCCGTCGCGACCCACCATCACCAGGTTCACCGAAACGCTGGCCTCCAGGCTGGTGTGCGCCAGCAGCACGTTGACGAGCTCCTGCTGGTCGATCTTCGAGGTACGCGGCTCGAAGACCAGCCGCACCGCCGCGTCCTTGCCCGACTCGTCGCGAACCGCGTCGAGCACGCCGAGCACGGTCTGGCGCAGCTGCTGCTGCTCGGCCGAAATCGACTTCTTTCCGGCCTTGACCTTGGGATTGGTGAGCTCCTCGATCTCCTCGAGCACCTTCTGCGCCGACACGCCGTGCGGCAGCTCGTGGACGACAAGCTGCCACTGCCCGCGCGCCAGATCCTCGAACGCGTAGCGTGCCCGCACCTTCAGCGACCCGCGCCCGCTCGCATAGATCTCGCGAATGTCGGCCTGCGCCGAGATCACCTGCGCGCCGCCCGGGAAATCGGGGCCCGGCATCAGTGCAAGCAGTTCGTCGAGGTCGGCCTTGGGATTGCGGATCAGCGCCGCGGCGGCAGCCGCGGTTTCTCGAAGGTTGTGCGGTGGGATCTCGGTCGCCATCCCCACCGCGATGCCCGATGCACCGTTGAGCAGCACCATCGGCAGGCGCGCAGGCAGCAGCGCAGGCTCGCGGCCGGATCCGTCATAGTTTGGCACGAAGTCGACGGTTCCTTCGTCGATCTCGTCGAGAAGCAGCGACGCGAATCGCGTGAGCCTCGCCTCGGTGTAGCGCATCGCCGCCGCGCCGTCACCGTCACGCGAGCCGAAGTTTCCCTGGCCGTCGATCAGCGGATAGCGCAGCGTGAACGACTGGGCCATCCGGACCAGGGCGTCGTACGCGGCAGTGTCTCCGTGCGGGTGATACTTGCCCAGCACGTCGCCGACGACGCGCGCGGACTTCACCGGCTTGGCAGTGGGCCCCAGGCCCATTTCGTTCATCGCGAACAGGATGCGGCGCTGAACGGGCTTTTGCCCGTCGCAGACATCGGGAAGCGCGCGGCCCTTGACGACCGATACCGCGTACTCGAGATAGGCGCGTTCGGCGTAGTCGGCCAGCGTCAGCGCATCGGCAGGCTCCTCGGGCGGGAGCGAAGAAAACAGGTCGGGCTCGTTCATCGTTCGCTCAGATGTCGACTTCCGCGTCGTTGCCACGTTCCTCGATCCACGCGCGTCGGGCGGCGGCCTCGCCCTTGCCCATCAGCATCGTGAAGCGCTGCTCGGTACCACTCCGATCGAAGGCGCCGAGCGCCACCGGCAACAGCCTGCGGGTGTCGGGATTCATCGTCGTCTCCCAGAGCTGCTCGGCGTTCATCTCGCCGAGTCCCTTGAAGCGCGAAATCGACCACGCGCCCTCCCGGATGCCGTCTTTGCGCAGCTTGTCCTCGACGTGCTTGAGCTCCCCGTCGTCCAGACAGTACAGCTTGCGCAACGGACGCTTGCCCTGCGCCGGAACGTCGACGCGGTACAGCGGCGGACGTGCGATGAACACGTGCCCGTGTTCGACGAGCCGCGGAAAGTGCCTGAAGAACAGCGTCAACAGCAGCACCTGGATGTGCGACCCGTCGACGTCTGCGTCCGACAGGATCGCGATCTTGCCGTAACGCAGCGCGCCCAGATCGGGCGCGTCCCCCGGCCCGTGCGGGTCGACACCGATCGCCACCGCGATGTCGTGGATCTCGTTGTTGGCGAAAAGCCGGTCGCGCTCGGTCTCCCAGGTATTGAGCACCTTGCCCCGCAGGGGAAGGATCGCCTGGAACTCCTTGTCACGCCCCATCTTCGCCGAGCCCCCCGCCGAATCGCCTTCGACCAGGAAGATCTCGTTGCGCGAAACGTCCGTGGACTCGCAATCGGTGAGCTTGCCCGGCAGCACCGCGACGCCCGAACTCTTGCGCTTCTCGACCTTCTGCGCCGCCCGGCTGCGCGCCTGCGCCTGACGGATCACGAGCTCGGCCAGGCGCTTGCCGTAATCGACGTGCTGGTTCAGCCAGAGCTCGAGCTGGGGTTTTGCCAGCAAACCGATCATCCGGACCGCGTCGCGGGAGTTCAGCCGCTCCTTGATCTGCCCTTGAAACTGCGGATCGAGCACCCGCGCCGAAAGCACGAAACTCGCCCTCGCAAACACGTCCTCGGGCAGCAGCTTGATCCCCTTGGGCTGCAACCCATGCATCTCGATGAACCCCTTGACCGCACCGAACAGTCCCTCGCGCAGGCCGGACTCGTGCGTGCCCCCGGCGGTCGTCGGGATCAGGTTCACGTATGACTCGCGCACCAGCGGACCGTCCTCGGTCCAGGCGACGACCCAGTGCGCCCCCTCCCCTTCCGCGAAGGTCTCGTGACCGGACGGAAAGTACTGGTCGCCCTCGAACACCGGAATCACGGGCTCCGCGCCGGCTCCACTCGCCAGGCTCTCCACGAGGTAGCCGCGAAGCCCCTCCGCGAACTGCCAGGTCTGCAGCTTGCCGCTCTTCGCGTCGCGCAGCACCACGCGCAGGCCAGGCAGCAGGACGGCCTTGGAGCGCAGCAGATGACCCAGCTCCCCGACCGGGATCGTCTGGCTGTCGAAGTACTTCGGATTGGGCCAACAGCGCACCCTGGTGCCGGTGCGCCGCTCGCCGCGCGCCGGTGCGCGCGACGCGAGCGGCGATTTGACGTCACCGTCCGCGAACACGATCTCGTGCGCGGCGCCGTCACGCCAGACTGTGACCTCGAGCCGTCGCGAAAGCGCGTTGGTCACCGACACGCCAACCCCGTGCAGCCCACCCGAAAAACTGTAGGCGCCACCGGCGGCCTTGTCGAACTTGCCGCCGGCGTGCAGCCGCGTGAAGACGATCTCCACTACCGGTGCCTTTTCCTCCGGGTGCGGACCGACCGGGATGCCCCGCCCGTCGTCTTCGACCGTGACACTGCCGTCCGCCTCGAGCGTGACCGAGATCTCCTTGCAGGACCCCGCGAGGGCCTCGTCGGCGGCATTGTCGATCACCTCCTGCACGATGTGCAGCGGGCTCTCTGTGCGCGTATACATGCCGGGACGCTGCTTGACGGGCTCGAGCCCCTTGAGCACGCGGATCGACGCTTCGCTGTAATCGCCTTTTCGGGTTGCCATAGCGGGCGCAATTGTACCGGCGCGCGCTCAAGCCCCGGCACGGGACCGATCGACCGATCGGACGACGATCGCCCTGACGGACGACCAACCTTCGTCCGGCCGCCTGATAGAGTCCCGCCAATGACGTTCCGATTGCACACACTGGACTCGCTTCAGGCGGCTCGCGCCGTCGTCTACCGGTCGATGCCGGCGACACCGCAGTACCGCTGGCCACTGCTGTGCGAGCGGCTGGGGACCGATGCCTGGCTGAAGCACGAGAACCATACGCCGACGGGCGCATTCAAGGTTCGCGGCGGTCTCGTCTACTTCGACGGGCTTCGCCGCAGTGCAATCGTGCAGCGAGGCGTCATCAGCGCCACGCGCGGCAACCATGGCCAATCCGTCGGATTCGCCGCGAGAGCCCTCGGTGTTCCCGCGACGATCGTGGTGCCGTTTGGCAACAGCCGCGAGAAGAACGCCGCGATGCGTGCCCTGGGCGTCGAACTCGTTGAACACGGCGACGATTTCCAGGCCGCGCGCGAGCACGCCGCGCGCCTGGCCGACGAACGCGGCCTGCACATGGTTCCTTCGTTTCACGAGGACCTGGTGCGCGGGGTCGCGAGCTACTGGCTGGAATTCTTCGAGGCGGTGACCGCCCTGGACGTCGTCTACGTGCCGATCGGCCTCGGATCGGGCGCGAGCGCGGCGATCGCGGCCCGCGACGCGCTCGGACTTCGCACCGAGGTCGTCGGGGTGGTTTCGTCGGGCGCACGCGCCTATGCACTTTCGCTCGCTCAGGGGCGGGCGGTGGAGGCGCCGGTCACGACGGTGATCGCGGACGGCATGGCATGCCGAGTCCCCGAGCCGCAGGCACTGCAGATCATGCGCGCAGGCCTCGCCCGCCTCGTCGAGGTCGACGAGGCCCAGGTTGCCGAGGCGATGCGCGCGATCTTCGTCGACACGCACAACGTCGCGGAAGGTGCGGGAGCGGCGGCGCTCGCCGCGGCGCTGCTGGAGCGTGATCGTCTGACGGGCCTGAAAGTGGGGCTGACGCTGTCAGGGGCCAACGTCGACCACGACGTGTATGCCCAGGTGCTGCTCAGATCCCCACTTGCGATCCCAGTTCGATGATCCGGTTCGGCGGCAAGTCGAAGTAGCGCGCGACGCTGACGCTGTTCTGCAGCATCCATCCGAACAGCGAACGTCGCCATCCGAACAGTCCTCGCGGCGACACCGATACGACGGTCGGCTTGCTGGTGAAGAACGACGTCGATTCGAGTTCGAGCTCGACGCCCTTGCGGGCGGCCAGACGCAGGATCGTCCGGATGTCCGGATCCTCGCGATATCCGAAGTGCGCGGTCAGCCGCACCATGCCGTTCAGGCCGCGCTTGACCTCGACCCGCTCGTCGTCGGGCACGCGCGGCTCTTCCTCGAACTCCACGTTCAGGAATACCGTCGTCTCGTGCACCACCATGTTGTGCTTCAGGTTGTGCAGGAAAGAAGACGGACAGCCGTGCTGCGAGGAACTGAAGAATACCGCCGCGCCCGGCACCCTCGGTATCCCTTCGAGGTTCATCTCCAGGCCGTCGTCGATGCCCCGCTTCGCGACGTCCTTCTTCGCCCGTAACACTTCGATCCCGGTGCGCCACGAACTGAGCAGCGTGAACACGATCGTCGCGAGCGCGAGCGGGAACCAGCCCCCGTGGATGATCTTCGAACCGTTGGAAGCGAGGAACCATCCCTCGAGCAACGCGAACACCAGGAAGAAGGGCCAGAGCCTCTTGCCGAACGGCGCACGGACCATCGGCAGCGTAATCAGCAGAATCACGCTGCTGAGGAACAGATCGCCCGCGACCGCAATGCCGTATGCCGACGCGAGGTTGTCGGAGCTCTGGAACATCAGCACCAGCGCCACCACCAGCGCGAGGATCATCCAGTTCACCAGCGGAATGTAGATCTGGCCCTGCGCGACCTCGGAGGTGTGCCGAACCTGCAAACGCGGCAGCAGGTTCAGGCGCGACGCCTGCTGCGTCGCCGAGAACGCCCCGGAGATGGTCGCCTGCGACGCGATGACGGTCGCCGCCGTTGCGAGCACGATCAGCGGCACGAGCAGTACGTCCGGCGCCAGCAGGTAGAACGGATTGCGCGCTGCCTCGGGCGCGCGCAGAACCAGCGCACCCTGGCCGAAGTAATTGATCATCAGCGCCGGGAAGACCATGCTGAACCACGCGAGGCGCACCGGCTTCGGGCCGAAATGCCCCATGTCTGCGTAAAGCGCCTCGGCGCCGGTCAGGCAAAGGAACACGGCGCTGCTCGCCAGGAACGCGAAGCCGGGATGCTCGGCGACGAACATCACGGCATATTTCGGATTCAGCGCCTGCAGCACCATCGGCGTCTCGGCGATGCTGACCGCTCCGAACGCGGCGAGCGTGCCGAACCAGATGACCATGATGGGACCGAATATCGCGCCCACGGTCGCCGTGCCCCGGCGCTGTACCGCGAAAAGACAGATCAGGATCACCAACGCGAGCGGCATGACGAAGTGCCCGAGGCCCTGCGCCTTGACCGCAATCCCTTCCACCGCCGAGAGCACGGAGATCGCGGGGGTGATCACCGCGTCGCCGTAGAACAGCGATGCGGAGAAGATTCCCAGCATCGTGACGAGCCAGGTGAGCTTCGGGCGACGCCGAGTCACCTTCGAGGCCCAGGAAAGAAGCGCGAGCACTCCACCCTCGCCCCGATTGTCGAAGCGCAGCATGATCGTCACGTACTTGAGCGAGACGATCACCGTGACCGCCCAGAACATCATCGACAGCACCGCGAAGACGTTCTCCGGTGTCAGAGGAATGCCGTGCTCCTCGTTGAACGCCTCGCGAAACGCGTACAGGGGACTCGTGCCGATATCGCCGTATACGATACCCAGGGCCGCCAGGGTGAGGCCCGGCAGCTTTCCCCGTTCCGTGGGAGCAGACATGGGCGTGGATGTTATCAGTGCACCGCAACAAAAAACAGCGCCGCGCTATAGTGGACTGCCAATACAACGGAATGGATGATGACCGCCCTGAGCTTCGCCCTAGTGATCTCCGGCGTGATCCTGAACGCCTTCGCGCAGTCCCTGCTCAAGCTCGGGACGAACCGGATGGGGGGCATCGAGTTCACGCTGGCCAATGCCTGGGAGATCGCGCTGCGGACGCTCACCATGTGGCCGTTTCTGCTGGGGTTCGGCTGCTATGCGGTGAGCCTGGTGGTGTGGATCGCCGCCTTGTCGCGGGTTCCGGTCACGATCGCCTACCCGATGCTGTCGATCGGCTACATCATCAACGCGCTGATCGCGCGGTTCTGGCTGGGAGAGACGCTCTCTCTGGGGGGCTGGAGCGGGATCGGACTGATCTGCATCGGGGTATGGCTGGTTGCGCGGCACGGCTGAGCAGATCGCAGACCGAGCGGATGCCGGCCGGGATCCCTGCGCGAGCCCGCTGCGGCGGGTGTCAGAGGGCTGGTGATCCCCGCCGGCCGGGCTTCTCGGGGGCAAGAATCGAATGCCGCTGAACAACGCTCAAGTATCCCGATGAAATGCCAGTTCGGATTGTAAAATTCAGCGAAACGACGGAAGGGCGCTCCATGTACGAAATCACTCGCCGCGAAGCCTTCTCTGAAACGACGTTTCTGTGGGACGTCCTGGCCCCGGACGTCGCCAAGGCGTCGCAGCCCGGACACTTCGTGATGCTGCGCCTGCATGAGGGCAGCGAGCGCATTCCGCTGACGGTCGCCGATTTCGATCGCGACAAGGGGACGGTCACGCTGGTGATCCAGGCGCTCGGCAAGACGACGCTCGACATGCGGGATCACTACAAGGCGGGCGACAGCTTCGCCGACTTCGTCGGGCCCCTCGGCCTGCCCCAACATGTGAGCCAGGCCGGGCACGTCGTGCTGGTCGGCGGCGGGCTGGGCATCGCCCCGGTGTTCCCGCAGCTGCGCGCATTCAAGGAGGCCGGGAACCGCACCACCGGCATCATCGGCTTCCGCAACAAGGACCTGGTGTTCTGGGAAGACAAGTTCGGCGAGTACTGTGACAACCTGGTCGTCTGCACCGACGACGGCAGCTACGGCAAGCCGGGCTTCGTCACCGCGGCGCTCCAGGAGATCCTCGAGAACGACAAGCCCGACCTGGTCATCGCAATCGGCCCCCTGCCGATGATGAACGCCTGCGTCGAAACGACGCGTCCGTTCGGTGTCAAGACAATGGTGTCGCTGAACGCGATCATGGTCGACGGCACCGGCATGTGCGGCTCTTGCCGCGTGACGGTCGGCGACGAGATCAAGTTCGCCTGCGTGGACGGTCCGGACTTCGACGGTCACCAGGTCGACTTCAAGGAACTGTTGCTGCGCCAGAAGCGGTTCAAGGGCGAAGAGGCTACCGCGAACACCGACTACGCGCATGTCTGTCACGTCGAGAAGGTGCTGTTCGAGGAGAACAAGCACAACTACAAGAAGTACAAGGATCTCGCGCCCGAGGCGACGAAGATGCCGGAGCGCGATCCCCTCGAGCGATCGCGCAACTTCAAGGAGGTCAACCTCGGCTATTCGATGGCCGACGCGCTGGCCGAGGCCGAGCGCTGCATCATGTGCTCGAAGGCCGCCTGCGTCGAAGGCTGCCCGGTGTCCATCGACATCCCGGGCTTCATCCGGCATATCCTCGTCCGGGACATCGACGGCGCGCTGGAGGTGATCAACCGCTCGAACCTGCTGCCGTCGATCTGCGGCCGCGTCTGCCCGCAGGAATCGCAGTGTGAGGCGCAATGCGTCGTCGGTCGCAAGCTGGAATCGGTCGCGATCGGCCGGCTGGAGCGCTTCGTGGGTGACAACGCCCGACCGCGCAAGGCCGAGCCGCTTCGCTTCGAACGCCGACTCGGCAACGTCGCCGTGGTCGGCTCGGGCCCGTCGGGACTCGCAGTGGCGGCCGACTTGTTGCGCTACGGCTGCGACGTCACCGTCTACGAAGCGCTTCACGTCGTCGGCGGCGTGCTTCAGTACGGCATCCCGTCGTTCCGGCTGCCGCGCGAGATCATCAGCCGCGAGGTCGAACACCTCAAAGCCCTCGGCGTGAAGTTCGAGACGAACAAGGTCATCGGGAAGACCTTCTCGGTGACACAACTGATGCAGGAGATGGGCTTCGACGCGGTGTTCGTCGGCGCCGGCGCTGGCGCGCCGTCCTTCCTCGGGATTCCGGGCGAGTTCGCGGGTCAGGTGTATTCCGCCAACGAGTTTCTCACCCGAGTGAACCTGATGGGCGGCGACAAGTTCCCGTACCTGGACACGCCGGTCACGCTCGGAAAGAGCGTCGTCGTGATCGGTGCCGGCAACACGGCGATGGACTGCCTGCGCGTCTCCAAGCGCCTGGGCACGCCGACGGTGCGTTGCGTGTACCGCCGCACCGAAGCCGAGGCACCGGCACGCATCGAGGAATTGCGCCACGCCAAAGAGGAAGGCATCGAGTTCTTCTTCCTGCACTCGCCGACGGAAATCCTGGTCGATGGCGACGGGAACGTGCACGGCATGAAGGTGCAGAAGATGATGCTCGGCGAACCCGACGAAAAGGGCCGCCGCAAGCCGGTGCCGTTGGACGAGTTCGTAGAACTCGAATGCGACACGGTGATCTACGCGCTCGGCACCAAGGCGAACCCGATCGTCACCAAGTCCACCCCGGGGCTCGAACTGACCAAATGGGGCTACATCGTGGCCGACCCCGATACGCAAGCCACCAGCGTCCCCGGCGTCTTTGCCGGTGGCGACATCGTCACCGGAGGTGCCACCGTGATCCTGGCAATGGGCGCCGGACGCCGTGCCGCCCGGGCGATCGGAGCCTATCTGGCGAGCAACAAGAGCACGTGGCCGATCACCCAGGCCGACGCGGACGCTTACGCGCCGCCGACGCCGATCGGCGCCTCCCCAACCACCGTTTCCGGCGAGGTCCAGTCATGAGCATTTGTCCGCGCTGCAAGCGCCCGCTTGACGACGAGGAACCCTACATCTGCTGCGCGGGCGTGGAACTTCGCTGGCGCTGCACTTCCTGTCACAAGGTCGCGGAAGGCTTCGCGTTCCCGTACGGACTGTGTCCGTACTGCAAGGGCAAGCTGGAACTGCTCGACCGCGGCGCCATCGAGGGCGACGACGCGATGGAGGCAGTCCGAAAGGCCTTCGAGATCGAACTAGGCGGCCGCGCCTTCTACCTGCGGGCCTCGGAGGACGCGAAGGATCCGCAACTGCGCGACCTGTTCTCGCGCTTTGCGGCGATGGAAGACGAACACATGCAGACGCTGTCCAAGCGATATCACGCCGAGCTGCCGACACCGTCGGACGACTTCCAGATCGACCGTGCCGCGATCTTCGCCGGCATCGATCGCAAGCCGGAAGACCCGGCGAACCTGTTCCGGATCGCCATCGCCTTCGAGCAGCGCGCGGTGGACTTCTTCACCAGAGAAGGTGAAAAGGCGCCGGAAAGCTCCGTCGAGCGCGGCCTTTACCAGGAGCTCGCCGCAGAGGAGCGCGAACACGTCGAGCTGCTCACGACTGAATTTCGCCGCTGGCAGTCGGGCAAAGCCGGCATCCTGTAGCCCCCCGAGCGTGCGATGACGACCACAACATCGCCCGTCATCGCCGAGGAACGACCATGACCGAACGTTCGCACGTGCTGGACGGCAACGAGGCCGCCGCGCGCATCGCGCATCTGACCAGTGAAGTGATCGCCATCTACCCGATCACGCCGTCGTCCACGATGGGCGAACTTGCCGATGCATGGTCCGCGGCCGGCCATAAGAACATCTGGGGCATGGTGCCGCAGGTGATCGAGATGCAGAGCGAGGCCGGCGCCGCAGGCGCGGTGCACGGCTCGCTGCAGGCCGGCGCGCTGACGACGACCTTCACCGCCTCGCAGGGGCTGCTGCTGAAGCTGCCCAACATGTTCAAGATCGCCGGTGAATTGACGCCGACCGTGTTCCACATCGCCGCACGCTCGCTGGCCACTCACGCGCTGTCGATCTTCGGCGACCACAGCGACGTGATGGCCGCCCGCACCACCGGCTTCGCTTTGCTGGCTTCGACTAGCGTGCAGGAAGCGCAGGACATGGCGATGATCGCCAGCATGGCGACGCTGAAGTCGCGCGTGCCGTTTCTGCATTTCTTCGACGGCTTTCGCACCAGCCACGAGGTGAACAAGATCGACCTGCTCTTCGAGGAGGACGTTCGCGAACTCATCGACGAGGAACTGGTCGAGGCGCATCGTGCCCGCGCGCTGAACCCGGACAACCCTGTGCTGCGCGGCTCGGCGCAGAACCCCGACGTGTTCTTCCAGGCGCGCGAGGCGTGCAACGCTTTCTATACAGCGGTGCCGGGCATCGTCCAGGCGTCGATGGACCGATTCGAGAAGCTGACCGGACGTCGATATGGTCTTTTCGACTACCAGGGCAGCCCGGACGCCGACCGGGTGCTGGTGCAGATGGGCTCCGGCGTGGGCGCCTCGCGCGAAGCCGTGGACAAGCTGGTGGCGGCCGGCGAGAGAGTCGGTCTGGTCACCGTGCGTCTGTACCGTCCGTTCGATGCGGAGGCGTTCGTAGCGGCGCTGCCCGCCAGCGTGCGTGCGATCGCCGTGCTCGATCGCACCAAGGAGCCTGGCGCGATCGGCGAGCCGCTCTATCAGGATGTCGTCACCGCGCTGTCCGAGGCGTGGCCGCAAGGCGCGCCGCCGCGGGTGATCGGTGGGCGCTACGGCCTGTCGTCGAAGGAGTACACGCCTGCGATGGCCAAGGCCGCTCTCGACGAATTGGCGGCACCGCAGCCCAAGCGCCACTTCACGGTCGGCATTGTCGACGACGTCACCCATCTGTCGTTGAAATGGGACGACTCCTTCGACACCGAGACCGCGGGAGTGACGCGGGCGGTGTTCTACGGACTCGGCGCCGACGGAACCGTCGGTGCGACGAAGAACACGGTGAAGATCATCGGTGAAAACACGCCTTTGCACGCACAAGGCTACTTCGTCTACGACAGCAAGAAGTCGGGCGCGATCACTGTCTCGCATTTGCGCTTCGGACCGAAGCCGATCGAATCGACCTACCTGATCAGCAAGGCCGATTTCGTCGCCTGCCATCAGTTCGAGTTCATGGAGAAGCTCGACGTGCTCGGACTCGCCCGCAAGGGCGCGACGTTCCTGCTCAATAGTCCGCACGGACCGGACCAGGTCTGGGCGAAGCTGCCGCGCGAGGCGCAGGAGCAGATTCTCGCCAAGCAGCTGAAGTTCTATGTCGTCGATGCGCTGGCTGTCGCGAAACAGGCCGGGCTGGCCGGGCGCATCAACACGGTGACGCAGGCCTGCTTCTTCGCGATCTCCGGCGTGCTGCCGCGCGACGAGGCGATCGCCGAGATCAAGAACGCGATCCGCAAGACCTATGGCAAGCGCGGCGAGACCGTGCTGGCGCGCAACTTCGCCGCCGTCGATGCTTCGGTGGCGTCATTGCTCGAGGTGCCGCTGCCCGACAAGGCCGATTCGACCTGGCAGCGGCGCTCGGCCGTGGCCAGCGCCGCGCCCGATTTCGTGCAGCGGGTG
>JAHEDO010000200.1 GCA_024641185.1 Burkholderiaceae bacterium
AGCTTGCGCAGCAGATCCGGCAGAGGAATCTTCATCGGGCACACGACATGGCACTCGCCGCACAGGGTGGCCGCCTGAGGCAGGTCGAGCGCGTTCTCGATACCGACGTACGAGGGTGTCAGCACCGAGCCCATCGGACCCGGATACACCCAGCCGTAGGCGTGCCCGCCGATCTTCTGGTAGACGGGGCAGTGGTTCATGCACGCGCCGCAGCGGATGCAGCGAAGCATCTCCTGGAACTCGCCGCCGAGCAGCCCGCTGCGTCCGCCGTCCACCAGCACGAAATACGTATGCTGCGGCCCGTCGGATTCGCCCGCCGCGCGGGTGCCGGTGAGGATGGAAAAGTAGTTTGAAATCGACTGTCCGGTGGCCGAGCGCGCCAGCAGTCGCGCGACCGCCGCCAGGTCGTCGAGGGTCGGCAGCACCTTCTCGATCCCGGTGACCACCACGTGCACCGGGGGCAGGATCGTGCACATGCCCTCGTTGCCCTCGTTGGTGAACAGCGCCACCGAGCCGGTTTCGGCGATCAGGAAATTGCCCCCCGACACGCCCATGTCCGACGACAGGAACTGCGGTCGAAGGAACTCGCGCGCTTCGCGAGTCATCTGGGGAATGTCGCTGAGCCGCGGCCGCTTGTGGACGCGCGCGAAAAGATCCGAAACCTCGTCCTTGCTCTTGTGTACCACCGGGGCGACGATGTGCGACGGCGGCTCGTTGTCGTTGATCTGGAGGATGTATTCCCCGAGATCGGTCTCGATCGGCTGGATCCCGGCGGCCTCGAGCGCGCTGTTCAGCGCCATCTCCTCGGAGACCATCGACTTCGACTTGGTCACCTTCCTGACACCGTGCTTCTTCGCGATTTCGACGACCAGTTTCGACGCGTCCGCGGGCGTCTCGGCGAAAAGGACGGTCGCGCCGCGCGCGGTCGCGGCGCGCTCGAAGCGCTCGATCCACACGTCCAGGTTGGCCAGCGCACGGTTGCGCCTGGCGATCGCGTCGTCGCGCGTCGCCTCGAAATCGTCGAGTTCGGTGATCGCCCGCGCGCGACCCGCCACCCAGTTGGTGCTGAGCTTCTTCAGATTGGCCTGCAGCCGCGCGTCGGCGAGCTTCTGCCCGGCGCGCGCCTTGAAGTGCATCGATTGGACTTGCACGCGAATTCTCCGGGAGCTCAGGCGTCGCCGGCCAGCACCTGCGCCACATGCAGCACGCGGGTCGTGTCGTCGCCGCGCCGGCGCAGCCGGCCCTCGATGTTGAGCATGCAACCCAGATCGCCCAGGACCACGCAGCGGGCGCCGCTCGCCTGGATGTTGTCGACCTTCTCGTCGACGATCGCCGACGACACGTTGCCGTACTTCATCGCGAAGCTGCCGCCGAAGCCGCAGCAGGCGCGGGCGTCGCGCATCTCCGAGAGTCGGATCTTCGGGTTGAGCGCCATCAGCGCGCGCGGCTGGGCCTGCACGCCGAGCTCGCGCAAGCCGCTGCACGAGTCGTGGTAGGTGACGTCACCCTCGAACTCACCGGGCAACCGGTCGATCTTCAGGACGTCGTGCAGGAAGCTGGTCAGCTCCCAGGTGCGAGCGCACAACGCCTCGATCCGGTTCCGGATGTCCGGGTCCTCGCGAAAGAGCGTCGGGTAGTGATGGCGGATCATTCCGCCGCACGAGCCCGAGGGCACCACGACGTAGTCGAAGTGCTCGAACTCGGCCAGGAACTTGCGCGCGAGTTCGCGGCTCGCCTCGGTATCCCCGGCATTGAAGCCGGGCTGACCGCAGCAGGTCTGCTGCAACGGCACCTCGACAGTGCAGCCGGCCGACTCGAGCAGTTTGACCGCCGACATCCCGATCTCGGGACGCATCAGGTCGACCAGGCAGGTGATGAAAAATCCGATCTTCATGGGCGCTCTCCGGGCGTGATTATCCGGCCTGCCACCGGCAACGCCAAACCCGTGGCGCGGGTGGCGGGCGGCGGGTGGCAGGCGACGACACGGCTGACGCGGGCGGGACGTGCGGCCGCAGCCATCGGGGGATGTGCGGTTGGCCCAGCTGGTGGGGCCGCGGCTGAAGGCGCGGGTGGAATCGCCGCAACGAGGGGGTGACGTGTTTCATACCGTGATATAAACTTCCACTTTGTAACAATCACGGGCGGCCCGCCGCCGGAGCGAGTACAGCATGCCACGCCCGCGTCGCGCGCAGAACGAAACAGGCAAGACCGCGATCCAGGTGATCGAGCGAATGGTCTCGCTTCTGGACGCGCTCGCCGAGCAGCCCGACTCGGTCAGTCTGAAGGATCTCTCCGGGCGCACCGGGCTGCACCCCTCGACCGCGCACCGGATCCTGAACGACCTGGTCACCGCACGCTTCGTGGATCGCTCGGAACCCGGCGCCTACCAGCTCGGGATGCGCCTGCTGGAACTCGGCAACCTGGTCAAGGCAAGGCTGAACGTGCGGGACGCCGCGCTTGGTCCGATGCGCGACCTGCACCGCGCGACCGGCCAGCCGGTGAACCTGTCGATCCGGCAGGGCGACGAGATCGTCTACATCGAGCGCGCGGTGTCGGAGCGCTCCGGCATGCAGGTGGTTCGGGCTGTCGGTGGCCGTGCCCCGCTGCACCTGACCTCAGTGGGCAAGCTCTTCCTCGCAGCCGACGATCCGAAAAACGTGCGCGCCTACGCGACGCGCACCGGGCTGGCCGGCCATACCCGCAACAGCATCACCGATCCGACGCGCCTCGAACGCGAACTCGCGCTCGTCCGGGCGCGGGGCTATGCGAGGGACAACGAGGAACTGGAACTGGGTGTGCGGTGCATTGCCGCGGGCATCCGCGACGACAGCGGCAAGCTCGTGGCCGGCCTGTCGATTTCGGCCCCGGCGGAGTTCGTGCAGGACGACTGGATCGACCAGCTGTGCGCGACTGCCGGCGGAATCTCCGCCTCGCTCGGCTACGAACCCAAGGACGCCTGAGCCGCCTCGGTGGTGCGCAGCGGTGCGTGCCGCTGCTCGGCTTCCAGCCAACGGCGAATCCGCTGAGCGTCGCCGAAGCGCGAGAGATGCCCCACGGCGTCCAGCAGCACCATGACCATCGGCCTGCCTTCCACGCTCACCTGCATCACCAGGCAACTGCCCGCCTCGGAAATGTAGCCTGTCTTCTGCAGGCCGATGTCCCAATCCGGCTTGTCGACCAATCGATTGGTGTTGCGGTATCCGACGCTTCGGCGCCCTGCCGCGACGGTGAGGCCGGTCGCGGTCGAGTACTCGCGAATCAGCGGGTAGTCGAAGGCGGCGGCCACCATCCGCGACAGGTCCACCGCGTTCGAGACGTTGCGACTGGACAGGCCGGTGGGATCGACGAAATTGCTGTCGTTCATGCCCAGCGCGCGCGCCTTGGCGTTCATCGCCTCGACGAACGTATCGAGGCCGCCCGGGTAATGGCGGCCCAGTGCGTGGGCGGCACGGTTCTCGGAGGACATCAGCGCGAGGTTGAGCATTTCGGTGCGCGTGAGCCGCGTTCCGGGGCGCAACCGTGAGCTGGTGTGTTTCTCGGTGTCGAAGTCCGCTTCGGTCACCTCGAGGACCTCGTCCAACGGCAGCTTCGCATCGAGTACCACCATCGCGGTCATGAGCTTGGTGATCGAGGCGATCGGAAGGACGGCCAGGGTGTTCTTCGCGAAGAGGGTCGCACCCGATTGCTGATCGACGACCAGCGCGACGGCCGAACGCAGGTCGAGGGGATCGTCGACCTGGTGCAGCCCGATCGCCTGCGCGATCGATGGCCGCCCGCCGACCGCACGCTGCGGGGCCGAGGCCTTCACCGAGCGTGCACTGCGGCGCCCGGGATTCGCGCTGGATGTCTTGGAGACGCTGCGCTTGGCGCGCGCCTGCGGCTTGGCTCCCGAGGAGGACGACTTGGCCGCCGTCTTGCCCGATTCCGCCTGCACCTGCGCGGAGCCCAGGCCGAGCCCGATCGCCATCAACAAGATCACCCACCACGACAACCGGTTCGCGCGCACCCTACCCCCTTTGCCGACCATCGGTCGCCAGCTGTTGCATCGCCGGAGCGATTCACCACGCCGGTGCGCGGAACCACGCACTGACGAGAGGAGTTTAGCGGAAAAAAACATTGTTTAAATAGGGGTCTAAGCGTGTTTGTTCAGAAACGACATTATCGGAAGGGGCGCTGTCGGCCAATCGCTGGCCGGCTGGCGCACTCATTATGTGCGGATCGGAGCACGCCGTGCCAGGACGCAACGCCGGACGAAGACCATTCTGCGACGCGCCAGCCGCAACCTGCATCGCGCGGCGATGGCCGCGCCGGTTGAGTCGATCAGCGGCGCATTCCGGTGAGCGTCCGCGCGGAATCGGGCGCTGTCGGCGACGGCGAGAACAGCCTTGCCGCCGCCTCCACCGTGTTGAAATGGATCTCCACGATCTCGTCGATCCGCGGGCAATAGCCGCCCGCCATCGCGACGGCAATCGGCAACCCGCGCCGGCGCGCGTAGTCGAACACCCGGCGGTCGCGCTCCGCGATCCCGGCGGCGGTCAGTGCGAGCCTGCCCAACCGGTCGGCGTGATAGACGTCCGCCCCTGCGAGATAGATCAGCAGATCTGCACCAAAGCGCGCATCGAGCGCGTCGAGCGCGCGGTCGAGCGCGTCGAGGTAGGTCGCGTCGTCGGTGCCGTCGGGCAGCGCCACGTCCAGGTGTCCCGCGACCTTGCGGAACGGAAAGTTGTGCTCGCCGTGCACCGACAGGGTGAACACGGAGTCGTCGCCACCCAGGATGGCGGCGGTGCCGTTGCCCTGATGGACATCGAGATCGATGATGGCGACGCGCGCGGCGCAGCGCTCCGCCTGCATCAGTCTCGCGGCGACTGCCGCGTCGTTGAAGCAGCAAAAGCCTTCACCGCGCTCCGCGCTCGCATGGTGCGTGCCGCCGGCGAGGTTCACCGCGACACCCTCGCGCAGCGCCGCGCGGCAGGCGCCGATCGTCGCGCCCGTCGACCGGCGTGAGCGCTCGACCATCTGTTCGGACCACGGGAAGCCGATCGCACGAACCTCGGCCGCGCTCAGTCGCCCGCGCGCGAAGCGCTCGATGTAGGCCGGAGCGTGCGCCAGCGCCAGCACCCCGTCGGGCGCAGCCTCCGGCTCGCACAGCCGCACGAACGGCAGTTCGGCGGCAACTCGCTCGCGTAGCAGCCGGTACTTGTGCATCGGGAATCGATGCCCCGATGGCAACGGCAGCGCGAAATGGTCGCTGTAGAAGGCTTGCACGTTCGTCCTGTCCCGGCGCGACGGAGTCGCCCCGACGTCGCGGGTTCGTCCGCGATCGGCGGCGAGTCTAGCATCGGCCCGTCTCTGCCCGGTTCAGGCCGGGACAACCTATGTCATTCGTTTGTAATCAGACACTTGCAGACTGCTCGATCGACCTCGCCGGGAAACATAGTGCACCGCACAAAAGAAGCTTGACTTTCACAATTTTGCCCATACAATTTCAATTGTGCGTCGCAGCATTTATGGCGCGGAACCCCTTCATTTCACCTGTCACACCGCGAGGTCACCATGGTCAATTCCCCCGAGCAGCTGGTCCAATTGCAGAAATTCACGCTGGAAATGCTTCAGGCCGTCACCATGAAGTCCGTCGAGGGCTTCGAAAAGATCGCCGAACTGAACATCCAGGCCGTCAAGGCATCGGTGAACGAATCGAGCGAACAGCTTAAGGCGCTCTTCGCCGCCAAGGACCCGAAGGCATTCGGCGAGATGGCGATGGTCGGCGCACAGCCGGCGACGGAAAAGGCCGTGGCCTACACCAAGCATGTGTACGAAATTGCGTCGGAAACTGGCACGGAGATTGCTAAGCTCTTTGAAAAGCAG
>JAHEDO010000201.1:0-3026 GCA_024641185.1 Burkholderiaceae bacterium
CGCGAAGCGCGTCGCCGTGCTCGCCCAGCGCCGGGGGCCGCGTGTCCACCGGCACCGCCTCGCCGTCGAAGCGGATCGGGCAGGCCACGGTGCGCGTCCGCGTGCCGCCGGGCAGCGTCATCGGCTGCACCAACCCCAGGTGCTGAGTCTGCGGATCGGCGAGCGCCTGCGAGTAACTGTTGATCGGCGCGCAGGGCACGCCTGCCCCGGCGAAGCGCTCCAGCCACCAGCCGGCGTCATGGGCCGCGAAGCGCGCCTCGAGCAGTCCCTTCAGCTCCACCTGGTTCGCCGCGCGCAGCGTCGGTGTCGCGAAGCGCGGGTCCTCGAAGAGGTCCATCGTGTCCACCACTTCGCACACCGAGCGCCACAGCTTGTTGTTGCCGGCGGCGATCGCGAACCAGCCCTCGCGCGCGTGGTACGCCTGGTAGGGCGCGTTGCGCGGATGCGCCGAGCCGAGCTTGCGCGGGTCGCGCCCGGTGCCGAAGTATTCGCTGGTCTGCAGCGCCGCGATCGCGAGCGTGGTCGCGAACATCGGCACGTCGATGACCCCGCCCGCCCCGCCCGCGCGCACCCGCGCGAGCAGCGCGGTGATCGAGTAGGCCGCATAGAGCCCTGCGGTGAAGTCGGACACCGGCACGCCGCACTTGACCGGCTCGCCGTCGGGGTCGCCGGTCACGCTCATCACGCCTGCCGCGGCCTGGATGGTCAGGTCGAAGCCGCCTTCTCCCGACCGCGGCCCGCTCTGGCCGAACGCCGAGATCGCGCAGTACACGAGCGAGGGCTTGCGCTCGCTGAACCAGTCCCAGCCCAGCCCCAGCCGCTGCATCGCGCCGGCGCGGTTGTTCTCCACCAGCACGTCGGACTCCAGCACCAGCGCGCGCGCCAGGTCGCGGTCGGCGGGGTTCTTCAGGTCGAGCGCGATCGAGCGCTTGCCGCGGTTCAGCGACGCGAAGTTCTCGGAGAAACCGTTGCTGATCGGCGGCCACTGGCGCAGCGTGTCGCCCTCGTGGGGCTCGACCTTGATCACGTCCGCGCCGAAGTCCGCGAGCAGCATCCCGCAGAACGGGCCCGCCGCCACCTGGCAGAACTCGACGACCCGTACACCCGCCAGGGGCAGTTCATTTCGATTCATCGCAGCACACTCCCTAACCGAACGGCCGAACGCCGATCAGCAGCGCGTGCAGATACATCGCGAACACGAGCCACGCGACGACGCCTGCCGATACCGTGATCGCGTCGCCCGCCAGGGTGCCCGGTACGGGCTTGCGGCCCGCCGCCCGGTCACGTCGGCGCGCCGACACGAAGTCGACGATCGCCCAGGCCAGGAAGGCCCCGAACAGCACCACGTCACCCGCGCGGCCATTGGCGAGCAGATGTGCGAACGCCCACAGCTTCACCCCGGCCACCATCGGATGGCCGACCGCTGCCTTGATGCGACTGCGCGGGACGTAGGCCGCGGCGATCAGAACGAAAGACCCGAGCGTGAACAACGACGCCAGATGCCGCGTCCACACGGGCGGGTTCCACAGGTCGATCGGCACGACGCGCGTCTGGCCGTAACCCCAGACGATCAGCACCAGGCCCGCGGCCGAGACCAGAGAGTAGATCCCCTTGTAAGCGTTCTCGCCGCGCCGGGCGATCTGCGCGCTGCGCCAGTCGTCGGCGAAGATGCGCACCGAGTGCACACCGAGAAACAGCACGAGCCCCAGGATCAGCATCGCCATCGTCATCCCCCTGAATGTCTGTCGAACAGCTCCTCCCGCGACGAGACGGTCGGTCGCGGGTTCGAGCCAGTGGCACCCCCGATCATGTCACGGACGTCGCATCCGGCGCTGCGACCGGGCTCCCGGTTGTTTCCGGCCGGCCCGAGCGACCATAATTGGAGTTTGCGCGGGAGCACTTCTCCATCCTCCCGCGGCGACCCGGCAATGCGATGACCGAACTGATCCTGATCCGGCACGGCGAGACCGACTGGAACCTGCAACACCGCTTCCAGGGGCAGATCGACGTGCCGCTGAACGCCCGCGGACTCGCGCAGGCCCAGCGACTGGCCGAGCGGCTCGCGCGGGAGGCGATCGATGCGCTGGCTTGCAGCGACCTGCAACGCGCCCGCCAGACGGCGTCGCCCGCGGCGCAGCGCCTGAGCCTCGCGACTGACTCGATCCCCGGCCTGCGAGAGCAGGGCTTCGGCGTGCTCGAGGGACTTGCGCTGCACGAGATCCTCGAGCGACACCCGCACGAGTGGGATCAGTGGCGCCGGCACGACCCGGACTACGCGCTGCCCGGCGGCGAAAACGTGCGCAGCTTTCACGCGCGGGTGATCGCGGCGGTTCTCGCGCTCGGGGCGCAGCATCCGCAACGGCGGATCGCGGTGGTCACGCACGGCGGGGCACTCGACATGATCTATCGCACCGCGCTCGGACTGCCGCTGGAAGGTCCGCGCATCTGCGCGATCCCCAATGCCGGCCTGAACCGGCTGCGAGTGGTCGGCGAGCGCATCGAGATCATCACCTGGGCCGACGACGCGCACGTCGCCGACCTCGGTGCGGTCACGCCGATGGCACTCGCGGACCTCGCCCCACCGGACATACAGGCGGACGGCCCGCCCTGAACCACGCACCGCCGAGACGGGCCGCAGCGCCTCAGTCGCGCAAGTCCGCGCCGGCGCCCAGCGCGACCCCGGCCCCTGCCATTTCCGCGAGCGCTGCGTCGAGCGAACGGTCGAGATCGATCGCGCGGCAGCCGTCGAGCAGCACGACCGCCTCGAACCCATTCCGCCTTGCGTCGATCGCCGAATAGGCGACGCAGTAGTCGGTGGCCAGCCCGCACAGGAACACCCGGGTGAACCCGCGCTCACGCAGGTAGCCCGCCAGTCCAGTGGACGTGCGGCGGTCGTTCTCGAAGAACGCGGAGTACGAATCGATCGCGCGCCGAAACCCTTTCCGAATCACCAGCTGCGCGGGCACGGTGTCCAGCGAAGAGTGGAACTCCGCGCCCGGCGTCCCCTGCACGCAGTGGTCCGGCCA
>JAHEDO010000201.1:3036-5779 GCA_024641185.1 Burkholderiaceae bacterium
CACAGCGTCTGCTCGCCATAGGCCAGCTTCATCGTCTCGAACGGCGCCCGACCCGAGTGCGCGCTTGCGAACGATTCGTGGCCCGGCGGGTGCCAGTCCTGGGTGAGCACGACGGCGCCGAATCGCGGCATCAGCGCGTTGGCCGAGGCGACGACCGCGTCACCGTCGGCGACTGCGAGCGCGCCGCCGGGACAGAAGTCGTTCTGGACGTCGATGACGAGCAGCGCGTCGCGGGTGCGGTCGATGCGTCGGGGTTCGTTCATGGCGCGGGGGCGGACCGTGCAGGGCGCGTCATCTGACAGCGCACGCGCTAGCTGAAGGCGCGCGCCTTACTCGAGCGCGACGCACTCCATCTCGATGTCGAAGCCCAGCGGCCAGGACGCCACGGTGACGAAGGTGCGCGCCGGCGGGGCGTCGGCGAAGTACTCCCGGTAGACGTCGTTGACCGCCTTGAAATGGCCGGAGTTCGTGCAGTACAGCCGCACGCTGACGATCTTGGCCAGCGACGAGCCGGCGCTCTCGAGAATGTGGCGCACCGCCTCGATCGTGTGCCGCGTCTGCGTCGCGATGTCGCCGCCGATGATCTTCCCGGTGGCGATGTCCATCGGCGGCATGCCGGACACGAACACGAAGCCGTTGGCCTTCACCGCGGCCGAGATCGGCACGTTGTTGGCGATCAGCCCTTCGGTGATTCCGGGAATCTTGAGGATCTGCTTTTCTGCCATCAGTGATCTCCAATAGCCGCGGCCGACAGCGATTCGATCGAGCGAAACATCGCCAGCCCGATTGCGGCCGCCACCGCGGCCACCACGAACCCCGCATGATAATGCCCGGTCCAGTCGTGCAGCGCGCCCGCGAGCCAGGCGGCGACAGCGCCGCCGAACCCCATGCCGGTGAGCACGAAGCCGTAGACCGTCGCCTGGCCTTCCCCCGGAAACAGCCGCGACGACAGCACCGCCACCAGCGGCCCGCGCGACCCGGAGACCGAGCCGAACAGCAGCACGAACGCGCCGAGCAGCGCGAGGCCCGGAAAGCGCGCGAGCATCGCCAGACAGGCGACCCCGACGATCGTGCAGCTGTACGACACGGTCGCGACCGGACGCTCGCCGAAGCGTTCGGCCAATATGCCGGCGACCATCATCCCGGCGATCGAGAGCATGCCGACCAGCCCGTAGACCGCCGCCGCGAGCAGCGGCGCGAAGCCGCTTTCCACCAGGAAGGCCACCAACTGCACCTGCACCGAGTAGGTGGTGACGCTGGTGAAGAACATGACGCCGAACAGCGCGCGGAAACTGCGGCTGGCGAGTGCGGCGCGCAGCGCCGCGCTCAGGCCGGTGCGGGCTCGCGGCTGGCGGCGGCTCGTCACCCCGGAGTCCCCCGCGAGCATCACGCGCCAGGGCAGCAACACCATCAGCGGGAGCAGCAGCACCGGCGCGAGCGCGAGCCATTGATACGCGCTTCGCCAGCCGTGGCCGCCGATCAGCCACTGGGTCAGCGGCGAGAAGATCAGCACGCCGCAGCCCAGCGAGGCGTAGAGCAGGCTCATCGCGGTCGGCAGCCTGCGGTCGAACCAGCGGCTCGCGAGCACCGAGGCGGGAACCATGCCCAGCGCGGAGGAGGCGATCCCGGCGAGCACGCCCAGCAGCAGGTACAGCTGCCAGATCGCGTTCGCACGCGCGGCGAGCAGGTAGGCGAGCGCGAACAGCGCGAGCCCGATCACGTAGCACACGCGCGCGCCGAGCTTGTCGATCAGGATGCCGGAGAACGGTGCCGACAGCCCGTAGACCAGCATGTAGATCGAATAGATCGCGGTGACTGCGGCGCGATCCGAGCCGAAGGCCTCGCCCAGCGGCAGCAGGAAGACCGCGAAGCTGTCGGCCAGTCCGCGCGCGAGCAGGTTCATCAGCATGCCGACGGCGATCACCATCGCCGCGACGCGGCGGGGGTCGTGCACGGCCGCGCTGTCGGGCTGCTCCGTCATCGGCGGCGCCGCGCGCGGCGGGCCGCTGTCAGCCCATGTTCATCGTTCGGGGCAGCCAAAGGACGATCTCGGGGAAGGCCAGCAGGACCCCGATCGTAACCGCGTCGGCGATGAAGAACGGACCGATGCCGCGGAACACGTCCGACAGCGGAATGTCGGGCCGGACACCGTTGACGACGAAGCAGTTCAGCCCGATCGGCGGGGTGATCAGGCAGACCTCGGCCATCTTGACGACGATGATCCCGAACCAGATCGGGTCGTAGCCCAATCCGATCACTGCCGGGTAGACGACCGGCAGCGTCAGCAGCAGCATCCCGATCGCGTCCATGAACATGCCGAGGATCGCGTAGAAGATCAGGATGCCGATCATGATCGCGATCGGCGGCAGCGGCAGGTGGATCACCCACTCGGCGAACGCCTCGGGCAGGCCCGCGAAACCGAGGAAGCGCACGAACACCAGCACGCCCCAGATGATCGAGAAGATCATCACGGTGAGCTTGGCGGTCTCGAGCAGCGCCTCGCGCAGGCTGTGCCATTTCATGCCCTTGACCAGCGCGAGCATGAACACGACGAATGCGCCGAGCGCGCCCGCCTCGGTCGGCGTCGCCCAACCGTAGTACATCGCCGAGAAGATGATGATCACGACCGCGACGATCGGCATCGTGCCCGGCAGCGACTTCATGCGCTGACCCCAGGTGAATCCCCGGATCGGTTTGCCGAGGCTCGGCTTGAACGTCGCCATCCCGATGATCAGGATCACGT
>JAHEDO010000202.1 GCA_024641185.1 Burkholderiaceae bacterium
ATGGTATCGACCGGTCCCGATCGTGACGAGACGATACTGATCCGTCATCCATTCCACTGAAGCGCGGGTGGCCGGCGATGAAGGACCTCTATGTTTCGTGGGACGAATATCACCGGCTGATCGAGAAGCTGGCGCTAGAGGTCTACGAGTCGGGCTGGAGCTTCGACGCGATCGTGTGCCTGGCGCGCGGCGGGCTGCGCATCGGCGACGTGTTTTCGCGCCTGTTCGACAAGCCGCTCGGCGTGCTGTTCACCAGCTCGTATCGGGAGGAGGAGGGAACGCGCCAGAGTCGCCTGCTGATCGCCGAGCATATGTCGAGCGCAGCGCCACTGCCCGGGCCGCGCTGGCTGCTCGTCGACGATCTGGTCGACTCGGGGGCGACGCTGGTCGAGGTGGTCGCGCAACTCAGGGAGCGATTCCCACAGGTCACCACGCTGCGCAGCGCGGTGATCTGGCGCAAGGGAGCCTCGGTGGCCGAGCCCGACTGGTACATCGAGTCGCTGCCGACCAATCCCTGGATCCACCAGCCCTTCGAAGAATACGACCACATGCGCCCGAGCGACCTCAAGGCGCGCTACGGACGATAGACTACGAGTGTGGAGTTCGAAAATTCAAAGGCCTGCGCGAAGGCAGGCCTTTGATCAAATCTGGTGCCCAGAAGAGGACTCGAACCTCCACACCCTTGCGGGCGCTAGGACCTGAACCTAGTGCGTCTACCAATTCCGCCATCTGGGCTGCGGACACCGTCGAGGCTTGCTCGACAGAGGCGCGAAGTTTAATGAACCCTGACGATTTGTCAAATCGGCAACCGCGGTCCGTGGCGGCCGCATTCGAGAGGACGTGGCCGTGACGACCGGACAGTGGGTGGCTCCGACGCGAGAGGCGATCCTGGACTGCCTGCGGCAGGCCGACGGACCTCTGACGCCCCAGGAGCTCGGGCGGCAGCTCGACGTGGCGGACGCGAACTTCGACCAGCTCAACAAGCGGCTGATCGCGATGGAACGCGACGGGCAATTGCTGCCCAACCGCAAGGGCGTGCTCCTGCTGGCGAGCAAGCTCGACCTGATCGCTGGTCGGGTGCAGGGTCACCGCGACGGTTACGGCTTCCTGTTGCCGGACGCGGGTGGCGCGGACACGTTCCTCAGCCCGCGCGAGATGCAGAAGGCGATGCATGGCGACCGGGTGCTGGTCAAGCGGGTCGGCTTCGATTCGCGCGGCCGCCCCGAGGGCGTGATCATCGAGGTCACCGAGCGCGCGCACCGTCAGCTCGTCGGACGCTTCCTGTCGGAGCGCGGCGTGACGATCGTCGTCCCCGAGGACCAGCGCATCAAGCACGACATCCTGATCCCGCCCGGCGACGCGCGCCACGCGCAGCCGGGTCAGGTGGTCATCGTCGAAATCACCGACCCGCCGTCGGGTCACGCGGCGCCGATCGGACAGGTGATCGAGGTTCTGGGGGAAATCGACGACCCGGGCATGGAGATCGAAATTGCGGTGCGCAAGTTCGACGTGCCGCACCAGTTCGACGAAGCGACGGTCGAGGCGGCCGTCGCGCTGCCGGCGTCCGTGCGCGCCGCCGACCTGCGCGGGCGGGTCGACCTGCGGGACGTGCCTCTGGTCACGATCGACGGCGAGGATGCGCGGGACTTCGACGACGCGGTGTATTGCGAGCCGATCACCGACGGCAAGCGAGGCGGCCACCGGCTGATCGTCGCGATCGCCGACGTTTCGCACTATGTGTCTCCCGGTGACGCGCTCGATCGCGAGGCCGCCCGGCGCTCGACCTCGGTGTACTTTCCGCGTCGCGTCATCCCGATGCTGCCCGAGCGGCTCTCCAACGGTCTGTGCTCGCTGAATCCCGCGGTCGACCGCCTCGTGCTGGTCTGCGACATGGTGGTGACCGCGAAGGGGCAGGTCAGCGGGTACCAGTTCTACGAGGCGGTGATTCATTCCGCCGCGCGCCTGACCTACGACGAGGTCTGGGGGATTCTTTCCGGGCGGGATGCGCAGGCGATCCGCAAGCGCGCGGCGCTCGTGCCCGGGCTGCAGGATCTCTACGACCTGTACCGGGTCCTTTCCAAGGCACGCGAGCTTCGCGGCGCGATGGAGTTCGACACCGTCGAAACGCGCATCGTCTGCGATGCCGCCGGGCGCATCGAGCGCATCGAGCCGCGCACGCGCAACGATGCGCATCGGCTGATCGAGGAGTGCATGCTGGCGGCCAACGTGTGCGCCGCGGACTTCATGAAGCGCTGTCGCCATCCGGGGCTGTACCGGGTCCACGAAGGGCCGACGCCCGATCGTCTGCAGATGCTGCGCGAGTTCCTCCGTTCGGTGAGCCTGTCGCTGGGCGGGGCCGACGAGCCGTCGCCACGCGACTATGCGGATCTGGCGGCGCAGGTGCGCGAGCGTCCCGACGCGATGCTGTTGCAGGCGATGATGCTCAGGTCGATGCAGCAGGCGGTCTATTCTCCGCACAACTCCGGCCACTTCGGTCTGGCCTACGAGGCTTACGCGCACTTTACTTCGCCGATCCGGCGCTATCCGGACCTGCTCACGCACCGTGTCATCAAGGCCCTGCTGCGCGGCGAGCGGCACGCGCCGCCGGCTTTGCGCATCGGTCCTGCCGGGCTGGTGGAAGCCGCTCCGGATCAGCCTCCAGCGCCAGCGAAAGGGCGCCGCCGCAAGGCCGCCGTGCTCGAGGCACCCGCCCGGGCGCCTGCGCACCTGCCGGTCGAGGTCTGGGAGCAGTACGGCATCATGTGCTCGGCCAACGAGCGGCGCGCCGACGAAGCTTCGCGCGACGTGGAAGCGTGGCTGAAGTCGCAATACATGCGCGAGCGCGTCGGCGAGCAGTTCGCCGGGCGGGTCACCGGTGTCGCGCCGTTCGGCGTGTTCGTCACGCTCAACGAGCTTTACGTCGACGGGCTGGTGCACGTGTCGGAACTGGGCTCGGAGTATTTCCAGTACAACGAGGCCGCACACGAGCTTCGCGGCGAGCGCACCGGCCGGCGCTTCCGCCTCACCGACGAGCTGCACGTGCAGGTGTCGCGTGTCGACCTCGAAGCCCGACGCATCGAGTTCCGGCTGGTGCAGCGGGTCGGGTACCGCGAGGTGGTCGCGGCAGCGACGAAGTCGCACGACACGGGGCAGGGCTTCCTGCGCCGCAAGGCGGCGCCGCCCAAGACCGAACGGGCCAAGCGGGCACGCGACGCACGAACGGAAGCCGCGCGCGGCACGTCGAAGTCGGTGCCGGGCAAGGCCGCGAGCAAGACGGGCGGCAAACGCAGGCGGCACAAGTAGGTGGCACAAGTAGGTGGCACAAGTAGGCGGCACAAGTAGGGGGCACAAGTAGGGGGCCGACCGGCCGGCGCCCGATCGCGCCGGCTTCCCTGGGGAACAATCGCCGCGTGACGGACGCGGTGTGATGCAGCGCCCCGCAGCATGGTCGGGGCGAGAAACGGACATCCGATGCTGATACACGGTTTTCATGCGGTCGCCGCGCGACTCAAGCGCGGCGGCGATGGTGTGACGGAGCTCTACATCGCGAGCGGCCGGGACGACGCGCGGGTACAGGATCTGCTGCGCCTGGCCGAGCAGGCCGGCGTGCGGCCGCACTTCGTGGATGTGGCGCGAATCGACAAACTCTGCCCGCAGCGCCGGCACCAGGGCGTGGTGATGCTGGCGGAAGCCGCGTCGGTGGGGGTCGACCTCGACGATCTGCTGGACCGCATCGAGCAGCCTTTCCTGCTGCTGCTCGACGGGGTGACCGACCCGCGCAACCTCGGCGCTTGCCTGCGCGTGGCCGACGGTGCCGGTGTGCACGCGGTGATCGCGCCCAAGGACCATGCCTGTCCGCTGACCGAGGTCGCGGTACAGACCGCGTCGGGCGCGGCCGACACCGTTCCGTACCTGATGGTGACCAATCTGGCACGCACGATCGAGGATCTGCAGGAACGCAACATCTGGGTGATCGGCACTGCCGACGAAGCGCCGAAGACACTGTACGAAGAGAAACTGCCGAGTTCGGTGGCCTGGGTGCTCGGCGCGGAGGGCAAGGGCCTTCGCCGGCTCACCCGGCAGCGATGCGACGCGCTCGTGCATATCCCGATGGCGGGCTCGGTCGCGAGCCTGAATGTCTCGGTCGCCGCGGGTGTCGTGCTCTTCGAGACGGTGAGACAGCTGCGCTACGGCGCGAGCGCGGGGCGATGAGCGGCGCGGGACGACGCAGCAGCAGCGACGATCTGATCCTCGCCCGCGAACTGGCCCTGCATGCCGAGCGACCGGTGGTGTTCACCGGGGCCGGAGTCTCGGCCGAGAGCGGCATCCCCACGTTCCGCGATGCACTGACCGGGTTGTGGGCGCAATACGATCCGGAGCAACTCGCCACGGAGGCGGGCTATCGCAACGACCCGGCCCTCGTTTGGCGCTGGTACGCGTCGCGCCGCGAGCGCATCGCGCAGGCGAAACCCAACCCCGCTCACGATGCAATCGCGGATTACGGCCGGCGCAAACCGCGCCTGCAGGTGATCACGCAGAACGTCGACGGTCTGCACCAGCGTGCGGGCAGTGCCGACGTGATCGAATTGCACGGCAGCATCCTTCGCGTGCGCTGTCTCGACGGCTGCGCCGGTCAGGCGGTGGGGTGGGAGAGCGATCCGCGCGTCCCGCCACTGTGCGCGCGATGCTCGGCGCCGTTGCGCCCCGACGTCGTGTGGTTCGGCGAGTTCCTGCCCGAGGCGGCGCTCGCGCGCGCGCAGCGGGCAGTCACCGAGTGCGACCTGATGATCGTGGTCGGCACGTCGGCGCTCGTCTACCCGGCGGCCGAACTGCCGTTCAGCGCACGACGCAACGGCAGCGAGGTGATCACCGTGAACCCGGAATCGACCGCAGTCGACGAGATCGCGCGCGTCATGCTTGCAGGTAAGGCCGGGGATCTGCTGCCCCGGCTGCTTGGTGCTTGATCGGGCGGTCTTTCTTGTTTCGCTGCTGTTCGCGATAGCGCCAGGGCTCCAGGGGGCTGCGGTCGCGCCATAGGCCGATACGGGCGTCGCGCGCGACGGATTCGGCGCGCGCGTAGGCTTGCCGGTGCGCGGGCGACTGGTCGCGCGCATAGCGACGGAAATGCCACGCCATGCCGGATCGCACCTGCGCAAGCCCGACGTCCAGCTCGCCGACATGGACCACCGCGACGATGCGCCCGTACATGTCGGTCTTGATCGGCGCAATGGCGAGATCCCGATCGGCGATCAGTTCCACCAGGTGCTGGCGCGAGCGGTCCGCGAACGGCTGACCCTTCTCGGGTGCATCGATGCCCGAGATGCGGATCGTCAGGCGCCGGCCGTCGGTGGCGAGCATCGCAAAGGAGTCGCCGTCGTGAATCCTGGTCGCGCGGCCGCTGATGGACTGTCCGGAGCGTGTGGCGGGCGGACGCGGCGGGTCGACGTCGGGCGGCCACTGGTCCACGCCGGACACGGACCCCGGCTGAGCCCTTGCGTCCCGCGCGCCGGTGGCCGGCAGCGACGACAGCGCGGCCAGCAGGCAGAGCGCGGCGAACGCGAGCCAGCGGATCGGCTTCAGTCGTGTCCGCAACGCAGCACCGCGGCGCCGACCAGCCGTCCGGCGCGCAAGTCGTCGAGCGCGCTCTGCGCGTCCTTCAGCGCCACCTCGGTCACCTCGGTCTCGAGTTTCACCTCGGCGGCGATGTGCATGAATTCCTCGCCGTCGGCACGGGTCAGATTCGCGAC
>JAHEDO010000203.1 GCA_024641185.1 Burkholderiaceae bacterium
TGGCGAGCTCCGAGTACCGCCACGCGCTGGAGTCCGACATCGCGCCGTTCAAGGGGCTGCTGCTCGGCCTGTTCTTCATCGCGGTCGGCATGTCGATCGACTTCGGCCTCGCGGCGGCCGATCCGCTGCTCCTGATGGCGCTGGTCGCCGGGCTGCTCGCGATCAAGTCGGTCGTGCTCGCGCTGGTCGCGCCGCGGCTCGGCGTCGCGTCGGCCCAGCGATGGCTGTTCGCGGCGCTGCTGGCACAGGCGGGCGAGTTCGCCTTCGTCGTGTTCGGTGTCGCCCGTCAGGCGCGGCTGCTGCCCGGCGACTGGGAGGCGAGGCTGACCGCCGCGGTGGCGCTCTCGATGGCGGTCACGCCGCTGATGGTGCTCGTGCACGACAAGCTGGCGGCGCGGCGCGCATCGACCGCCCGCGAAGCCGACAGGATCGACGACGATTCGGCGCCGGTGATCATCGCCGGGATCGGCCGATACGGCCAGATCGTCGGACGCATGCTGCTCGCACAGGGCGTGAAGGTGACGGTGCTGGACCACGATCCGGAGCAGATCGATCTGCTGCGCAAATTCGGCTTCAAGGTGTTCTATGGCGACGCGACCCGGCTGGATCTTCTGCAGGCGGCCGGCGCGGACAAGGCCTGCATGATCGTCGTCGCCGTCGACGACGTCGAGGACAGCCTGGCGCTGGTGGACCGGGTCCGCGAAGCGTTCCCGAAGCTGACGATCGTGGCACGGGCCCGCAACGTGCGCCACTGGCTGGAACTGACCGAGCGCGGCGTGGAGTCGATCGAGCGCGAGACCTTCGAGGCTGCGCTGCGCACCGCCCGCCAGGCGCTGGTGGCGCTGGGCGTCGAGCCGTACGAGGCGCGCGAGATCGCGGAAGTCTTCAGAAGGCACAATGTCGCCACATTGCGTGCGTTGCAGCCGCATTTCCGCGACGAGACCAAGACGGTCGCACTCGCGCGCAGCGGGCGCGAGGAACTCGAGGAGAACCTTCGCCGCGACCGTGCCGCGCGCGAAGTGCGAAGGGGATCCGAAGGCTGGCACTGAGCCGGGGGCGGGCGTCGGCCGGCGGCCGGCGGCGACATCGAACACCACGGGAGCACTGAATGCCTTTGAGCAGTCTTGAGACGATCCTCTATGCCGTCGACGACGGCGTCGCCACGGTGACGCTGAACCGTCCGGAAAAGATGAACGCGTTTACGCCGAAAATGCGCGACGAACTGATCGCGGTGTTCGACGAGACCGACCGCGACGACGCGGTGCGCGCGGTGATCATCACCGGCGCGGGGAGGGCCTTCTGCGCGGGCGCGGACCTGTCGAGCGGCGGTGCCACCTTCGATTACGCGTCGCGCAGCGAATCGGCGCGCGAGGAGTCCCGCGTGGGCGACGTCTACCGCGACGGCGGCGGACTGGCCACCTTGCGAATCTTCAGGAGCCTCAAGCCGGTGATCGGCGCGATCAACGGGGCGGCCGTCGGCATCGGGGTCACGATGCAGCTGCCGATGGACATCCGGCTGGCGTCGACCGCGGCACGCTTCGGTTTCGTGTTCGCGCGGCGCGGCATCGTGCCGGAGGCCGCGTCGACCTGGTTCCTGTCGCGGGTCGTCGGCATGCAGACCGCGCTCGAGTGGTGTTTCACCGGCCGGGTGTTCGACGCTCAGGAGGCGCTGTCTCGCGGGCTCGTGCGCTCGCTGCACGCGCCCGACGAACTGCTGCCCGCTGCGCGCGCGCTCGCGCGCGAGATCGCCGACAACACCGCGCCGGTGTCGATCGCGCTGACTCGACAGATGATCTGGCGCATGGCCGGCGCGGACCACCCGATGCGCGCGCACCGGATCGACAGCCGGGCGATCCAGGCGCGCGGACGCTCGGCGGACGCAAAGGAGGGCGTGAGCTCCTTCCTGGAGAAGCGCTCGCCGGTCTACCCGGACAAGGTCTCCGCCGACATGCCCGACTTCTTTCCGTGGTGGGAAGAGCCGCCGTTCGAATGAGGTCCCGGAAGGCCTGACAGGAGCAGTCTCGGCGGCCCGCTCAGTGCGCGTCGCCGACCCGCGCGACGAACGGCGGCTTCGCCAGCCAGACCAGCGGCAGCAGGCACAGCATCAGCAGGCCGGCGGACCACAGTACCCAGTTGGTCGAGTTCAGGTAGGCCTGCGACGTGATGATCCGGTCCACCTGCGCGAGCGCTCCCTGCGGCGACAGTCCCAGTCCCTGGAGCTGTGCGAGGTAGGACGTCGCTTCGTGCGAATACGGTTCACGTGTTCGACCATCTGTGCGTGCTGTTCGATGCCGTGGCGGTCCCAGGCGCCGACGACGACCGCCGTCCCCAGGCTCGATCCGATGATCCGGATGAAGTTGGACAGGCCCGATGCCGCCGCGTACTGGTTGGCCGGGAGGCCTGCGAGCGTGATCGTCGTCAGCGGCAGGAAGAAGCAGCTGATCCCGATGCCGATGTACAGCCGTGTCTGCGCCACCGTCCAGAAGTCGACGTCCGGCGTGAAGTTCGCACTCCACATCGCCGCCGCGGCGAAGGCGATGAAGCCGAAGCTCGAGACGGCTCGCGCGTCGATCCTGTGCAGGTTCGCACCGACGATCGGTCCCATGATCACCGCGAACACGCCGCCGGTGGCGACCGCGCGGCCGGCCCATTGCGCCGAGTAGCCCTGATAGGTCTGCAGCCACAGGGGCAGGGTGACCAGCGTTCCGAAGAACGAGACCATGCCGATGAACACGCAGATCGAGCCGATCGCGAAGTTGCGCCGCCCGAAGAGCCGCAGGTCGACGATCGGGTGTTCGTCGGTGAGTTCCCAGATGACGAACGCGGCGAGCCCGACCGCGGCGATGCAGGCCAGCGCGACGATCAGGTCCGACTCGAACCAGTCGAGCTCGTTGCCGCGGTCCAGCAGGAACTGCAGCGAGCCGACGCCCACGGTCAGCAGTGCCAGTCCTGTCCAGTCGACCGGCTGTCGCCGTGTCGGCGTCTCGCGGTCGCGCAGCAGGCTGCGCACCAGAAGGGCCACGAAGATCCCGACCGGCAGGTTGACCAGAAAGATCCAGTGCCAGCTCAGGTTCTCGGTGATCCAGCCGCCGGCCAACGGGCCCGCGATCGGCGCGAGAATCGCGGTCATCGACCACAGGCCGAGCGCGAGCCCGCGCTGGTGGGGGGCGTAGCAGTTGATCAGCAGCGACTGCGCGAGCGGCACCATGGCCGCCCCGACCATGCCCTGGAGGATGCGCGCCGACAGCAGCATCGGAAAGCTGACCGACAGGCCGCAGAGCAGGGAGGCCAGCGTGAACAGCAGCGTCGAGGTGGTGAACATCCGCACCTGCCCGAACCGGTTGCCGAGCCAGCCGGTGAGAGGCAGCATGATCGCCTCGGCCATCGCGTACGAGGTGATCACCCATGTCCCCTGGGTGGGGCTCACCGACAGCGCGCCGGCGATGCTGGGCACCGACACGTTCGCGATCGACAGGTCGAGAAAGTTCATGAACGACCCGAGGCTCAGCGCCCAGGTCGCCAGCGCCAGTTCGACCCCGCGAAGCGGGGGGTGACCCTGCGTGACAGTGGAGGCGACCGGAGCCGCGCCCGGAGCGCCGTCGCCACCCGGCGCGGTCGTGGCCCCCGCGCTCACGGCCTTTCCGTTGCGAGGTTGTCGGCGACGATGCGCTCGATCAGCGCATCGGCCTCGTCCGTGGACACGTCGAATACGCGCGTCTCGTAGCCCTTGCGTTCCGCAGAGCGTGCGAGCACGTCCCCGGAGCGATCGCTCGTGTCGATCGTCGCCAGCATCGAGAGCCCGATGCGCAGCGGATGCTCGGCGATCTCGCCCGGATCCAGGGAGACGCGCACCGGCAGACGCTGCACGACCTTGATCCAGTTGCCGGTCGCGTTCTGCGCGGGCAGCAGCGCGAACGCGCTGCCGGTGCCCATCGCCAGGCCGACCACGCGGCCGTGGTAGGTGACGGACGACCCGTAGAGATCCGAGCGCAGGCTGACCGGCTGTCCGATGCGCACGTCCTCGAGTTGCGCCTCCTTGAAGTTGGCGTCGACCCAGAGCTGGTCCGCGGGAATCAGCGCCATCAGCGCGGTGCCGGGCGCGACGCGCTGTCCGAGTTGGACACTGCGCCTGGCGACGTAGCCGCTCACCGGCGCCAGGATGCTGGTACGCCTGAGCGCCAGGTACGCCTCGCGCACCTTCTCCGCGGCCGCCAGCACGCGCGGGTGCTGCACCACCGAGACCCGGTCGACCAGCCCCGCCGCGGCGCGCAATTGCTCGCCCGCCGCGGTGATCGCGGTTTCTCCCTGCGCGACAGCGGCTCGCGCGGCGTCGCGCTGCGCGATCGCGGCGTCCAGCGCCGTTCGCGCGGCCTGCACGTTCTCTGGCGAGACGAAGTTACGGGCGGCCAGCGCCTCGCGGCGCGTCAGATCCGACTGCGCCCGGTCCATCGCGGCCTGCGCCGCGGCGAGTTCGAAGCGCGCGCGACGGAAATCGGCCTGGCGTCCGGCCACCGTCGCACGGGCCTGGCCGGTGTTGGCATACAGGGCGCGCACGCTCCTCACCGCGTCGGCAAGCGCAGCCTGGGCGGCGGAGAGCTGCAGCTCGTAGTCCGTCGGGTCGACGCGAACCAGCACGTCGCCGGCATTGACCAGCTGCGTGTCGTCGGCGAACACTCGTGTCACGGTCCCGCTGATCTGCGGCGACACCTGGACGACATTGCCGCCGACGTAGGCGTTGTCGGTCGACACCTCGATGCGACCCACGAGCCACCACCAGGCGAACCAGGCGCCCGCGCAGATCAGCACGACCAGGAACAGCATCGCGAGCGCCCGGACGCGACGCCTGCGCCTGGTCGGAGCTGTCGAACCCGGCGCCGCCTGACCGGGCGGCGCCGACGGCGGTGTCGGCGATGACTGCTGCGCCGCGCTCACTGGGAACCCTCCGCGCGGCGCGCGGCTGCGGTGCCCGCAAGGTGCGCGTGCAGCTTTCGCATCAGCCGCTCGAGCGTCTTCCCCTCTGACGCGTCGAACGCATCCAGAAGCGCCCCGTAATGCGTCCAGGCGTCTGGAAGCAGGCGTTCGATGAAGGCGCGGCCGCGCCGCGTCAGGACCAGGTCGACGCGGCGGCGGTCCGTCAGATTGGGCTCGCGCCTGACGAGATCCTTGCCGACCAGTTCGTCCGCCACCCGCGTCATGTGGGTGCGCGACTGCACCAGCTCGGCCGACAGCAGCGACGGATTCGCGCGCATCTCGGGGGCCGAGTAGAGCATCATCAGCGCAGACCATCCGGAGGCCGAGACCCCGTGCCCGGCGAAGAACTGCTCGAGCTCGTCGGCGAGCAGTCGCAGGACGTTGTGCAGCAGGCGCACCCGCACGACCGTCGTGCGGGGCATCTGCGGATGCACGGCGCGGATCGCGTCGATGCGCGCCTCGTAGTCGGCGAATGTCGTCGGCATGCTTCGCTTTCGGTGACGCAGGTGATAGTAACTAAGGTGATTATCTGTGCGGGCCGCACCGGCGTCAAATGTCTGGGGCGTCCTCGGACAGCCCCCTCGGCCGGCAGCTGACGGGCGTCGCGCGCCCGCTAGGCCGCGCGAGGTTTCAGGTCCTCGGCCCGCGAGTAGACTGCGACGCCGCCCGCCAGGGCGATCGCGATGAACGCGAAGATCCAGCGGTAGGCGATCGCCGGATAGCCCTGTGCGGTCTGCTCGAACAGGCCGGCGATCGCGCCGGTGATGACCGGGAG
>JAHEDO010000204.1 GCA_024641185.1 Burkholderiaceae bacterium
TAGCCCATTGGAACCACCGGCAGCAGCGCCAGCGCGGTTCCCAGGTTCGTCACGTCGAGCAGGCCGAGCTGGCTATAGGGCAGGATCTTGCTGAAGTTGATCGCGGCGAAGAACCACGCGAGCGTGCCGACGAAGATCTCGCGGTGCAGCTTCAGCGGCATCATCATCTGCATGATCGGCGGGCCTCCGGCATGCGAGACGAAACTGGTGAAGCCCGAGACAGCCGACCAGAACCGGGCGACGCGAGGCCGAAGCGGTTTGGCCGGGCCCGACCAGGCCGCATTGCCCTCGAGCAGCTTCTGCAGGCCGAAGGCGACCGCCTCCGCGCCGACGAGCGCCTTGATCCACCGGTCGTCCAGCACCCGGAAGAACAGCCACCCCAGGCCGATGCCCACGAGACCCGCCGGCACCGTCAACCGCAGGATCGTCCAGTCGACGCGGCCGCGGAACGCGACCAGCCCCATCGTGTCCATCAGCAGCAGGATCGGCAGCATGATCGCGACCGCCTGCGGTGCCGCGATCGTGAGCGACATCAACGGCACCGACAGGGACCCGACCGCACCGCCGAAGCCCGCCTTGGAGATCCCGGTCAGGATCACCGCCGGGATCGCGGCCGCGTAGAACCAGGGGTCGGAGACGAAGGTCAGCACGGGTGCCTGCCCCGCACTCAGAGCACCTGGCAGATCTCGTCGAACTCGAAGCGCGGGCTGCGCGCGAACACCTTGGACGGGTCGCCGACGCCGAGGTTGCAGAGGAAGTTGCTGCGGAATCTGCCGTCGGGGAAGAACTCGGCGTCGACCTTCGCGTTGTCGAAGCCCGACATCGGGCCGCAATCCAGGCCGATCGCGCGCGCGGCGAAAATGAAGTAGCCGCCCTGCAGCGTCCCGTTGCGAAACGCCGCGGTCTCGCGCGCCGCCTTCTTCTCATCGCCGTCGAACCACGACTTGGCCGCCTGATTGTGCGGGAACATGCGCGGCAGGTGCTCGTGGAACAGCGTGTCGAACGCGATGATCGCGCAGACCGGGGCGTTGAGCGTCTTCTCGAGATTGCCCGTCGAGAGCGCCGGGCGCAGCCGCTCCTTGGCCTGCGCAGAGCGCAGGAACACGAAACGGGCAGGCTGCGAGTTCGACGAAGTGGGACCCATCTTCATCAGGTCGACCAGCTGGCGAAGCTGCGCGTCGGTCACCGGCGTGCCGGTGAAACCGTTGGCGGTGCGGGCATTGCGAAAGAGGGCGTCGAGCGCCTTGTCGTCGATCATTCGGGCTCCTGCTGGGGAAGGCGATTCGGGAAAAGGGGAACCTCGGATCGCCGCGGATCGCGCGGCGGCACGAGGCGCGGGGGCGCGAGGCGTGGGGGCACGGCGGATCTCGCGCGAGCGCTGGGCGCGCGCGGGCGCCGCTTTCAGGCCGGGATCGGCGTCGACTGCCAGGCGGCCATGCGCCACACGCCGCCCTGGCGCATCCACACCGCCAGATACCGGCTCATGATCTTCTTCACGGTGCCCTTGACCGTGACGTCGATCTGCACGTCGCCGTAGACCAGCGCGGTGTCGCCGTGGACCTCGCACTCGCGCTTCAGGTTCGTGAAGCCCTGGTAGACGTACAAGCCGCTGCGCAGGTTCTCCAGGTAGCTGGCCTTCGTGTCGACCGACGCCGAGGAATGCGTGTAGCGCAGCGTGTCGGCGAAGCAGTCGGCGAGCGTTTCGAGGTCGCCGGCGATGGTCGCCTTCGCACGGGCGGCGTCGCGCGCCTCGATGTCGCGGATCGCGTCAACGGTCATGTTCATCGTCCTGTCTCTGAGTCGATTGGAAAGGAGTGGGCGCGGCCGGTCAGGCGCGCGCCAGCACGAAATCGTAGGTCGCCGTCACGAACGGTTCGTTCATCGTCGATCCGTCCGGCGCCCTGCCCGCGGGATTCGTGACGAAATCGACGACCAGCGAGTCCTTGACGCCGAAAACGGCGTCGGAGTCCAGGTACTTGTCGCCGGCAACGAACAGGTGCGTGGTCAGCGGCGCGAACCCTTCGCCCTGGATCATCGTGTGGATGTGCGCGGGACGGTACGGGTGCCTGCCCATCGTCAGCAGCATCCCGCCCACCGGGCCGTCGGTCGGCACCGGATAGCTGATCGGCTTGACCGTCAGGAACCCGAAACGCCCCGACGCGTCGGTGTGGATCTTCGCGCGGCAATAGGGCTCGGCGCCCGGCTTCTGCACGTCGTAGAAGCCCTCTTCACCGTCGCTCTGCCAGACGTCGATCACCGCGTCCGCGACCGGTGCGCCGTCGATGTCCCTGACGGTGCCGGACACGAAACAGGGGGCGCCCTTGGCGCCGCCGCGGATGTCGGCCCACTGCGCGACATGCGGCGCGCCCTCGACGAAGAACGGACCGAACACGGTCGTCTCGGTGACCCCTTTCGCGAAACGATGGTTGATCGCGTCGACCAGCATCGAGACGCCGAGCGTGTCCGAGAGCAGGATGAACTCCTGGCGCTTGTCGTCGCACTTCTGGCCTGTGGCGGTCAGGAAGCGGATGCCCTCCATCCACTCGGCCTCGGTCAGCTCGACCTCGCGCACGAAATCGTGCAGGTGGCGCACCAGGCTGGTCATGATCGTCACGAAGCGCGCGTCCTCGCAACCGTCCATGCGCGCGAGCACCGCGTCGGTCAGGGTCCGTTCGTCGAAGTTCATTCCGGCCCCCGCGTTCTCAGACCCGCTCGACCAGCGACGCGATGCCCTGGCCCACGCCGATGCACATCGTGGCCACGCCGTAGCGCCCGCCCGTGCGGTGCAACTGGCTGATCGCGGTGAGCACCAGCCGCGCGCCCGAGGCGCCCAGCGGATGGCCGAGCGCGATCGCGCCGCCGTTCGGGTTCACGTGGTCCGCGTCGTCCGGCAGGCCGAGCAGGCGAAGCGTCGCGAGCCCCTGCGCGGCGAACGCCTCGTTCAGCTCGATCACGTCGATGTCCTTCAGGGCGACACCGGTCTTCGCGAGCAGCTTCTGCGTTGCCGGCGCCGGGCCGATGCCCATGATGCGCGGCGCGACGCCCGCTGTGGCCATCGCGACGAAGCGTGCACGCGGCGTGAGGCCGTATTTCTTCACCGCCGCCTCGGATGCGACGATCATCGCTGCCGATCCGTCGTTGATGCCCGAAGCATTGCCCGCGGTCACCGTGCCGTCCGGGCGCACCACGCCCTTCAGCTTCGCAAGCGCCTCGATCGTCGTTTCGCGCGGGTGCTCGTCGCGATTCACCACGACCGGATCGCCCTTGCGCGACGGGATCGTCACCGGGATGATCTCGCCGTCGAAGAACCCGTTCTTCTGCGCGGCGGCCGCCCGCATCTGGCTGCGAAGCGCGAACGCGTCCTGGTCCGCGCGCGAAACCTTGAAGTCGGTGGCGACGTTCTCGGCGGTCTCGGGCATCTGGTCGACGCCGTAGGCCGCCTTCATCTTCGGGTTGACGAAGCGCCAGCCGATCGTCGTGTCGTAGACCGTGTTGGCGCGCGAGAACGGGGACTCCGCCTTGGGCATCACGAAGGGCGCGCGCGACATGCTCTCGACGCCGCCGGCGATCGCCAGTTCGATCTGGCCCGTCATGATCGCGCGCGCCGCGGTGCCGACCGCGTCCATGCCGGAGCCGCACAGCCGGTTGATCGTCGCGCCGCCCGCCTCCTGCGGCAGCCCGGCCAGCAGCAGCGCCATCCGGGCCACGTTGCGGTTGTCCTCGCCCGCGCCGTTCGCGCAGCCGTAGAGCACCTCCTCGATGGCCGCCGGGTCGAGCCCGGGGTTGCGCTCGAGCAGCGCTTTCAGCGGAATCGCCGCGAGGTCGTCGGTGCGCACGGACGAGAGCGCGCCGCCGTAGCGGCCGATCGGAGTGCGGACTGCGTCGCAGATGAAGACGTGGTTCATGTCGGTTCCTCGTTGGTCGTTGGAATTCTCGTTGCGGTGCGCCGGCTCAGGCCGTCGTACCGGTCGCGGCGCGCGCCAGCGGCGCACCGGTCATCTCGCACAGTTGCTCGAAGCTCAGCCCCTCTACCCACTCCCGAGCGACCAGCCCCTCGGGGGTCACGTCGATCACCGCCAGGTCGGTGTAGATCCGGCTCACGCAGCCGATGCCGGTCAGAGGATAACCGCAGCACTCGACGATCTTCTGCTCTCCGCCCTTCGTCTGGTGCTCCATCATCACGAACACCCGCTTGGCGCCGATCGCGAGGTCCATCGCGCCGCCGACCGCCGGGATCGCGTCGGGCGCGCCGGTGTGCCAGTTGGCGAGGTCGCCACCCTGCGACACCTGGAAGGCGCCGAGCACGCAGATGTCGAGATGGCCGCCCCGCATCATCCCGAACGAGTCCGCGTGGTGAAAGTACGCACCACCGGTCAGCAGCGTCACCGGCTGCTTGCCGGCGTTGACGAGATCCCAGTCCTCCTCGCCGGACGCCGGCGCCGGGCCCATGCCGAGAATGCCGTTCTCGCTGTGCAGAAAGACCTCGCGCTCGCGGGGAATGTGGTTGGCGACCATCGTGGGCAGACCGATCCCCAGGTTCACATAGGCGCCGCCGGGAATGTCGCGGGCCACCCGGGCGGCCATCTGGTCGCGGGTCAGTCGTTTCATCGTCGCCTCCTTCACTTGCGCGCCGCGCCAACAGCCCCCGGCTCGCCAGTCGGCGACGCACCGGCCGGCGCGGGTGCGGTGCCCGGTCTCGCCGACGCGCCCGGCTGCGGGCCGCGCTGAATCGTGTTTCCGACGGCGACCACGCGCTTCACGAAGATGCCCGGCGTCACGATCACTTCAGGGTCGAGTTCGCCCAGTTCCACGACTTCGTCGACCTGCGCCACGGTGCAGTCGGCCGCGCTCGCCATCACCGGACCGAAATTGCGGGCCGCCTTGCGAAAGACCAGATTTCCCCAGCGGTCGCCGCGCAGCGCCTTCACCAGCGCGAAGTCGGCGTGAATCGGTGTCTCGTAGACATAGTCGCGGCCGTCGATGCGGCGCGTCTCCTTGCCTCTGGCCAGTTCCGTGCCGAAGCCGGTCGGCGTGAAGAAACCGCCGATGCCCGCGCCCGCCGCGCGGATACGCTCGGCGAGGTTGCCCTGGGGCACCAGTTCGAGTTCGATCCTGCCGGCACGGTACAACTCGTCGAACACCCAGGAGTCGGCCTGGCGAGGGAACGAGCAGATGATCTTGCGCACCCGGCCCGCCTTCATCAGCGCCGCGAGCCCGGTTTCCCCGTTACCGGCATTGTTGTTGACGATGGTCAGTTCCCGCGCGCCCTGTGCGATCAGGCCGTCGATCAGCGCCGACGGCATGCCGGCGCCGCCGAACCCGCTGATCATCACCGTGGCGCCGTCGGGAACGCCGGCGACCGCCTCGGCCACCGAACCCACAATCTTGTCGATCATTCGCACTCCAATGGACGGCCCTGCGACCGCGCAGAACCCGTCATCGCGGGAAACTATATAGGGATTCGCGCGACGGGCCCGGCGAGCCTCGGCGTGCGGGCCGTGGTGCTTCCCGACTTGCTGCCCGAGGTGCTGCCCGGCGTGCTGCCCGGCGTGCCGCCCGACGTGCTGCCCGGCGTGCGGTCCGGCGTGCGGTCCGACGCCGAGGCCTCGACCCGAAGGCAAGACCCCCGAACGCCGCGGCGGGTGGCCAGGTTCTTC
>JAHEDO010000017.1:0-1599 GCA_024641185.1 Burkholderiaceae bacterium
TTGCACAGGCCTCCACCGTCGGTGTTGAAGGCCAGGCGGCCGACGCCCGAGATCAGGTTGCCGTCCGCGACGAAGCGTCCGCCCTCGCCCTTCGCGCAGAACCCCAGGTCCTCGAGCTGGATCAGCACGGTGATGGTGAAACTGTCGTAGACCGACGCGTAGCGGATGTCGGCCGGCGTCACGCCTGCCTCCTCGAACGCCGCGGCCCCTGAGAAACGGGCGCCCGACCAGGTCAGGTCCACGTCGCCTCCGCGCTGGCCCTTGGGCGACTCGCCGGCGCCGATCAGCCTGACGTGCGGGCGGTTCAGGCTGCGAGCGATCTCGGGGCGTGCGACCACCAGTGCGCCGCCGCCGTCGCTGACCACGCAGCAGTCGAGCCGATGCAGGGGGTCGGCGATCACCGGCGAGGCGAGCACGTCCTCCACGCTCACCAGGTCGCGCAGCATCGCGTGGGGATTGTGCTGCGCGTGGTGGGACGCCGCGACCTTGATCCACGCGAGCTGCTCGGCCGTCGTGCCGAACTCGTGCATATGGCGCATCGCGCACATCGCGTAGCCGTTCGCCGTCGCCAGGCCGTAGGGAGACTCGAACGCGGCGTCGGGCACGTTGGCGCTCGTCGGGCGCGGCTGGGTGCCGCTCGAGCCCTCGGAGCGCGGCCTGCCCGCGAGCGTGATCAGCGCGACGTTGCAGTGGCCCGCGGCGATCGCCTGGGCGGCGTGCGCGACGTGCGCGATGTAGGACGATCCGCCGATGTCCGTCGAGTCGATATGGCGAACGTTCAGGCCGAGATAGTCGACCATCGACAGCGGGCCGAGCCCCGGCGCGTCGCCCGCGCAGAAGTAGCCGTCGACGTCGTCCTTCGACAGGCCCGCGTCCATCAGCGCGCCGCGCGCCGATTCGGCGTGCAGCTGCGCGACCGACTTGTCCGGCGCGAGTCTGGTCGGATGCTCGAACGCACCGACGATATAGGCCTTGCCGCGAATGCTCATCCGTCTCCCTCGCATCGGTCGCGTGCGGCCGATCTGTCGGGCCGCGCGGAATGCGAGCATAAACCAAGCACCTGCCGGCATCGGTGCGCGCCGGCCGGCGTCACGTTCGCGCAGCTCCTGCTAGCATTGCGCCCCGGCGCCGTTCGCCCCCGCGCGGCGCGGCGCGCGTGCCCTTCGGCGCGACAACCCACAACACCCGACGCCGAGACGTCCAGGAGCGCCCCGCATGGTTCAGCACCCCTTCCACCTCGCCTTCCCCGTGCATGATCTGAAGGCCGCACGCGGCTTCTACGGCGGCCTGCTCGGCTGCCCCGAGGGGCGAAGCTCGGACGACTGGATCGATTTCGACCTGTACGGCCACCAGGTGGTCGCGCATCTCGCACCCGACGAGGCCCGCAGGGCGGGCACCAACGCGGTCGACGGCGACCAGGTGCCGGTGCGCCATTTCGGCGTCGTGCTGTCGATGGCCGAGTGGCACCTGCTCGCGCAGCGCCTGAAGGACGCCGGCACGCGGTTCGTCATCGAGCCGCACATCCGCTTCAAGGGCGAGGTCGGCGAGCAGGCGACCATGTTCTTCCTCGACCCGTCGGGCAACGCGCTGGAGTTCAAG
>JAHEDO010000017.1:1609-20908 GCA_024641185.1 Burkholderiaceae bacterium
GAGAATCCAGCCGCGCTGTTCGCGAAGTAGGCGCGCCCGGCGCCGGCGCGTACTTCAGCCGCAGTCCGAGCAGCCAGCCGGGCTCGGGCGGCGGCGCCCAGTGGACCATTCCCTGCGGGTCGAGCGCGATCTCGCGCATCGACACCGCCTGCTCGACGTTGCCGCCGATCGCATAGGCCCGCCCGGCCTGCGCGGCGACCTCGACGACCAGGTCGCAGTGCATCCTCGTGAACCCCGGGCCGCTGGCCTGCTCGGCGACCCGGTCGATCTGCGGCGGCGACAGTTCGCGGTCCGGGCCTCGGCCGCTGCACACCAGGTCGCCGCGGCGCGGTGCGAACGGGGCGGCGAGCAGCTCGAAGTCCCTCATCCGACCGTCGCGCACGGCGACCACGTAGTCGGCGTGCGTGTCGCTGAACGCGAACTGCCGCCAGCCGAAACCCGCGCGCCGGTACAGAAAGCTGATGAACGCCGCCGACCACGGCTCGCTGTAGCGCGCCGGCACGCCCGCCGGCCGCTGCGCCTCGCAGACGTCGGTCGTGTCGCAGGGGTGCCTGTAGTTCGACACCACCGGCCAGTACCGATTCACCAGCGCGCAGTAGCGCGACGACATCTCGCGCCCGCATCCGTCGTCCACCGGCAGGCATAGACCGTTGTCCATCAGCGCGCACGGCCGGCCGCCGTCGTCGACGCCCACCCGCTGCGAACCCCAGTCGCGCCACTCCGCGTACGCGGCGTCGACCAGCCGGTCGATGCGGGAAGCGGTCTCCACCGGCCCGATCGCGCAGCCCGAGACGAGCGCGGCGAGCGCGAGGGGCGCGACGAGCGCGCTGAGCGACGGCGCGCGAGTTCGCGCGCTGCGCACGCGCACTACTTGATCAGCCCTTCCTCGCGCATCGCCTGCTGTACCGCCGGGCGCGCGGCCACGCGGGCGACGTACTCTGCGAGCACCGGCCAGCGTGCCAGGTCGATCTGCACGTGCCGGCCCCACGACAGCACGGTGAACAGAAACGCATCGGCGACGGTGAATTCGTCGCCCATGAGGAACTTCCTGCCCGAGACCTGGCCGACCAGCCAGTCGAAACGCATCTCGAGCCGGGCGCGCGCCGCCTTCTTCCAGTCTTCGGAGGCAGCCGGGCTGAACAGCGGCGAGAAGCTCTTGTGCAGCTCGCTCGAGATGAAGTTGAGCCACTCCTGCAGCCGATAGCGGTCGAACTCGTCGGGCCGGGGGGCCAGCCGCGTCTCCGGGCGATGGTCGGCGACGTACTGGACGATCGCGGCGACCTCGGTCAGCGTGTGCCCGTCGTCGAGCGCGAGCATGGGGACGTAGCCCTTCGCGTTGACCTCGGCGTAATCGCCGCCGTCGGGCAGCTTCTTGGTCCGCAGGTCGACCTTGACCAGTTCCACCGGGATGCCGGCTTCGCACAGCACGATGTGCGGCGCCAGTGAGCTGGCGCCGGGGGAGTAGTAGAGTTTCATGGACGTGTCTCGCTGCTGTTGGGTTCGCCATTGATTATCTCGCGTCTTGGCGAAGCCCAAAAAAGAAGCCCGGCGACATGGCCGGGCTTAACTCCAGTCTTTGGAGACGGAGGAGACACCCGCGCACTATGCGCCGGAAAGCTTGACGTAACACTGACACTGTCTGTGTCGGCTCGCTACGAGCGATGCATCGACAGCAGCTGATGCGCGAGACGCGCCAGGCGGGCGTCGTGCACGCCGCGCTCCTGCAGCGCGTGCCAGGTGTTCAGCGCGTAGTCGCGGTTGTGGCCGCGCTGGCCCCGACAGCCCGACAGCCGCTGAAGGATCTCGGCCTCGGTCAGGCGCAGATAGGCTTTGCTGCTGCGATCGGCGACGAACGCCAGCGCCCGGACCTGCCTCCCGTCGTGCAGCGTGGTCCCCACCAGCTTGGGCAGGTAGACGTGGTTTTGCATCTCGCGATCGTAGAGTTTCTCGATCGACTGGCGACGGGTGGCGCGACGCAGCCGGAACGCGACGCCGATGCAGCTGCCCCCCCGGTCCAGTCCGAGCACCACCCCCGGAACCTGCGGTGTGCCGCGATGCCGCGTCGAGCTGATGCAGAAGGCGCGGTGGAACCCGTGAACGCGCGCCTGTTCGGCCCGTTCGTAGTCGACCTCGGGGTTCCAGATCAGCGATCCGTAGCCGAATACCCAGTCCGAAAGGAGCAATTCCACGCGCAGAGCATAGCCGCAGTCGCAGGCGCCGCATCGTCGCCGCGCGGTTCGGCGGCGGGATGTCGCGCCGGCGCGTCGTTCGGCGCGCCGTCCGGCCGGGGTTCGCCTTCGGGTGCGCTCCGGATGGACGCGCGTCAGCCCTTCTTGCGGGCGGGGCCTTTCGTCGCGGCGGCCTTCTTCGCGGCGGCGGTCCGGGGGCTCTTGGCCTTCGCGCGGCCGGCCGTGGTCTTGCCGCCCGACGCTTTCGCGGCCTTCTTCTTGGCGGCGGTGCCGGCGGCCTTCGCGGCGGTCTTGCGCGCGGGTTTGGCGTCGGCCGCCTTGCCGCCGTCGTCAGCACCCTTGCCGGCGGCCCGCTTCGCAGCACCCGGCCGCGCGGGTCTGGGCTCGAACTCGAAACCGACCTTGCCGTCGGCGCCACGCACCAGGAAGGCCTTGAACTTGCGTCGCGTTCGCGACGAAATGAAGCCGGGCAGCAGGTCGGTGCGGCCCTCTTCGAGCAGCTTGCCGGCCTGCTCGCGGCTGATCTCCTGCTGCAGGATGATCTTGCCGGTGCGAAAGTCGCAGCTCTTCTCCGGGCCGACCGATTTCTCGCAGACGTAGGACATGCCGTGCTCGAACACGCGAGCGCTGCACTTCGGGCAGGCGCCGACCGGAGTCTGCTCGGAGAAGTCCACCGGTTGGGCGTCGGCGCCGTCCTCGCCGTCCCGCTGGCCGAAGTCGAACTCCAGCTTGTGCTCGGGCGTGATCTTCAGGATCGCGGCAAACGGCCGTCCGAGCCGGCTGCGGAAACCCTGCAGCGGACCGATCGTCCGCTCCTGAAGCAGCTGTTCGGCCTCGGCAACATCGAGCTGGCGCGCACCGGGATGCTTGGAGATCGAGAAATCGCACTTCGTGCAGGCGAAACGCTTGTAGTTCTCCTGGACGACGCCGCCGCACTTCGGGCAGGGCGCCGACAGCGTCGCGTAATCGCCGGGAACCGTGTCCGCCTGGTAGTTCTTCGCGCGCTCCACGATGCGGCGGGTGACCTCGGCGATCTCCTGCATGAACGCTTCCCGGTCGAGCCGGCCGCGCTCCATTTCCGAAAGCTTGAACTCCCACTCGCCGGTGAGCTCGGGCATGGTGAGTTCCTGTACCCCCAGCCCGCGCAGCAATGTGAGCAGCTGGAACGCCTTGGTCGTGGGGATCAGCTCGCGGCCTTCGCGGATCAGGTAGTTCTCGGCGATCAGGCCCTCGATGATCGTGGCGCGCGTCGCGGGGGTCCCCAGGCCCTTTTCGGCCATCGCCGCGCGCAGCTCGTCGTCCTCGATCGCCTTGCCTGCCCCCTCCATCGCCGACAGCAGCGTCGCCTCGCTGTAGCGGGCTGGCGGTTTGGTCGCAAGCGCGTGAACCTCTGCCGCGAGAGTGAGCACAATCTCACCAGGCTTGACCGGAACCAGGAGGGCATCGGCGCGGCCGCCGCTCGACGTCTCGCTGTCGAGCGCCCGTCCGTAGATCGCGAGCCAGCCCGGGTTGGTCAGCACCCGGCCTTCGGTCTTGAACGAATGAGCTTCGACCACGGTGATGCGCGTCGTGTTCAGGTATTCGGCCGCGGGGAAGAAGACGGCCAGGAAGCGTCGCACCACCAGGTCGTAGATGCGCTGCTCGGCATCGCTCAGATTGCCCGGCGTCTGGACCGTCGGAATGATCGCGAAGTGGTCGCTGACCTTGGTGTTGTCGAAGATGCGCTTGTTCGGCCGCACCCAGCCCGATTGCGTGATCTTCTTGGCGAACGGCGCGAACTGCGAAATCGCTTCGAGCGACTCGATCGTGCTGGCGACGGTGCCGAGGTAGTCCTCGGGCAGCGCGCGCGAATCGGTCCGCGGGTAGGTCAGAACCTTGTGCCGTTCGTAGAGGGCCTGCGCGATCGACAGCGTGGTCTTGGCGGAGTAGCCGAAACGGCCGTTGGCTTCGCGCTGCAGGCTGGTGAGGTCGAAGAGCTGCGGCGCGAGCTGCGTGGAAGGCTTGGACTCTTCGTTGACCTCGCCCTGTCGCCCGGCGCAGGCGGCCACGATCGCGTCTGCCCGCGCGCGTTCCCAGAGTCTCTCGGCGCGCGCCTCGGCGTCGTCGCCCTTCTTGAACTGCGGGTCGAACCAGCGCCCTTCGTACTGCCCCGCCTCGGCCTGGAAGCTGGCCCGCACCTCGAAGTAGTCGCGCGCGACGAAGCGCTTGATCCGTTCCTCCCGCTCGACGACGATCGTCAGCGTCGGGGTCTGGACCCGCCCGACGGTGGTGAGGTAGAAGCCGCCGTCGCGCGAATTGAACGCGGTCATCGCGCGAGTGCCGTTGATGCCGACCAGCCAGTCGGCCTCCGAGCGGCAGCGTGCGGCGTCGGCCAGCGGCAGCATCTGGCCGTCGTCGCGCAGGTTGGCGAAGGCCTCGCGGATCGCCGCGGGCGTCATCGACTGCAGCCAGAGTCTGCGGATAGGCTGCTTGGCCTTCGCGTACTGGGCGATCAGCCGGAAGATCAGTTCTCCCTCGCGGCCAGCGTCACAGGCGTTGATCAGGGCGTCGACGTCCTTGCGCCTGATCAGGCGGGCCAGCAGCTTGAGGCGCTCCTGGCTCTTCGCGATCGGCTGGATGTCGAAATGGGGCGGGATGACCGGCAGATTGGCGAACGACCACTTGCCCCGTTTGACCTCGTACTGCTCGGGCGCACCGATCTCGACCAGGTGCCCGACTGCCGACGAGAGCAGGTAGTCGTCGCTCTCGAAGTAGTCGCCCTGGCGTGCGAAACCGCCCAGGGCGCGCGCGATGTCCGCGGCGACCGAGGGTTTCTCGGCGATGATCAGTGTTTTGCTCATGGCGAAAAAGGGGGCCAATCATAAGGGCCGCCGCCCGGGCAGCGCAAGCGCGGCCCGATCGGACGGTACTGCGGACGTCTTTCCGGTGTGACACCGGGCGGTGGCTCGGGCGCTGGCTCGGGCCGCGGCGGGGGCGGCGACCCGGGCATCAGCCTGTGCCCTGGCCCGCGCAGTATGTCAGGTGCGGGCCCGGCGCTGGTAGCGGCCGTCGTTCAGCCGCTCGATCCGGCCGTCGATTTCCAGCGCGAGCAGGTGCTCGGCAAGTGCACCGACCGCGCCTTGCCCCCCGCCCAGCCGGCCCGCCAGCGCCTCCGCGCTGATCGGATCCCAGCCCAGCGCCATCAGCACCGGGTCGCTCGACGATGGTGCGGATGCCCGGGCGGCGCCCGGTCTCCCCGTCCCCGAGTCCGCGCCGATGCCCGGCAGTTCACCGAGCACGTCCCGTGCAGACTCGACCAGTTTGGCGCCCTGCTTGATGAGCTGGTGACAGCCCTTGGACAGGGGCGAATGAATCGAGCCGGGGATCGCGAACACCTCGCGGCCGAATTCCGCCGCCAGCCGCGCGGTGATCAGGGAGCCGCTGCGCAGCGCCGCCTCGACAACCAGCACGCCGCGCGACAGCCCCGCGATCAGCCGGTTGCGGCGCGGGAAGTTGGCCTCTCGCGGACCGGTACCGAGCGGCAATTCCGACACGACCGCTCCGCCGTGCCGCCGAATCGCGTCGGCCAGACCGCGGTTGGCCGCCGGATAGGCGACGTCCGCACCGGTCCCGAGCACGGCGACGGTGCCGGCGGCGGTCGCGAGCGCGCCGCGGTGTGCCGCGGCGTCGATGCCCAGCGCCAGGCCGCTTGCGATCGTCAGTCCGGCCTCGCCGAGCGCCGCGGCAAACGCTTCGGCGTTGTCCAGCCCGCCACGGGTGGCCGAGCGGCTGCCGACGATGGCCAGCATCGGCCGGTCGAGAAGGGCCGGCTCGCCGGCCACGTACAGCAGTGGCGGCGGGTCCCCGATCTGAAGGAGTCGCGCAGGGTAGGCCGGATCGGCCAGGCTCAACAGGTGGTGGTCCGGCGCCTGCGCCCACTCGAGGGCACGCTCCACCGCGCTGTCGCGGTGCTCGTCGCGGGTGGACAGCGCGTCAGCCAGCCGGTCGCCGACGACCCGGCTCAGTGCCGAGCGCCCGGCAGCAATCACGTCCTCGGGAAGTCCGAAGACGGACAACAGGTCGCGCACCGACGCGGGACCTACGCCGGGCGTGAGCGAAAGGCGCAACCAGGCCGCGCGCTCGGCGCGCCCGGCGTCAGGCAAGGGCATCCGGTTCGAGAAATCGCTACGGGTTGAACACGTCGTCGCCGATGCTGACATCGCGCGACGACCCCATGATCAGGCCGTATGAGATGTTATCGAATACCCGGAAAACCAAAAGATGACCGATTTGCTCACCCGGAAGTTGGATCATCTGCTTGGCCTCCCGGTCCGCGACGACGCGGCCGTGCTCGCCGATCGCGAGGACGTTCCCGACCTCCAGACCGTTGGACGTGCCCAGGTTGAGCGCCACGACGCTGTTGCGGGCAGCCTGCGAGACGCCCCGGTAGACGGAAACGATCCGGCCCTTCACCGCCGACTGCGGCGGATGGGGGGCGTAGGTCAGCACGATCGAACGGTCGGCCGGCATCAGCCGGTCGCCCGGGCCGACTTCCCCGGTCGTTCCGGTAATCCGGAAGGTCGAGGGGTCGCCGAGGCGCTCGAGCTTGGCGGTACCGACGAACTCCGCCTCCCAGGCGATCGGCTTGCGGGTGTCGGGATCGAAAATCGGGGTGGCATTGCGATAGAGGTGCCACTCGGCGACCGAGTCGTCAGCGACGCCGCGCACGTACGCGATGTCCCCGCGACCGAGATAGACGCGCCCGTCCTGGGTCGCGATGATCCGCGGGTGCTTCGCCAGCTCCGCCGCGTTGACGATCAGCGGCCGCGAGAGGAAGGGCTCGATCGCCTGGGCGTTGATCGTGGGGATCGGGGCGGGGCCGACCGGCTCGGAGCGCACCGCGGGCGTGGCGCGCTCGACCCGCTCGTCGGTCTGCGCGGTCGTCGTTGCCGTCGACGAGCCGACCGCCTTGCCCAGCCGCAATCGCGGCGAGCTGCCGCTCTTGTCCAGATAGACGATGTCGCCAGGGTAGATCAGGTGGGGGTTGCTGATCTGCTCGCGATTCAGCTGCCAGATCTCGGGCCAGCGCCAGGGTTTCTGGAGGAATCGGCCGGAGATATCCCATAGAGTGTCGCCCTTGACGACGATGTATTTGTCCGGCGCATCCTTGGCGAGTTCCAGAGGCTGTGCCGACACCGTCATTGCGAGGATCATGCCCAGCGCGACGCCGAGGACCTGCGTGCTAAACTTTTTCATCTTGAGCTCGTCGCCCCGAGGTTGGTGGGCAGCTGCCGGAAGTCCTTGAAAACAAGGGCTTGTGAATGCAGAATCCGTCTCAAATTCTGCCGCTAATGCCTTGATGCCGCAAGCTTAATCCGGAATCAACGGTCGATTTCCGCCGATGGCCGTACTTACGATACTTCGCTACCCGGACCCGCGCCTCCACCAGCTCGCCAAGCCGGTGGAGAAGTTCGACGAGCGCCTTCGCACCCTGGTGAGCGACATGGCCGAAACCATGTACGCGGCCCCCGGCGTGGGGCTGGCGGCGACTCAGGTCGACGTTCACGAGCGACTCATCGTGATCGACGTCTCCGACACCAAGGACAAGCTCCAGGTCTTCGTGAATCCCGAGATCCTGGGAGCCAGCGACGACGCGAAGGTCTACGAAGAGGGCTGCCTGTCGGTGCCGGGCTTCTACGAGGAAGTCGAGCGGCCGGACCGGGTGCGGGTGCGCGCGTGCGACGAGCACGGCAAGGCGTTCGAGGTCGACGCCGACGGGTTGCTCGCGGTCTGCCTTCAGCACGAGATCGATCACCTGAACGGTCGCGTCTTCGTCCAGTATCTGTCGCGACTCAAGCAGAGCCGCATCCGCAGCAAGCTGCTCAAGAGCGAACGCGAGGTCGCCTGAGACTGATCTTCGCGGGCACCCCGGAGTTTGCCGAGCGCGCGCTCTGCGCGCTCGTCGACGCCGGTCACGAGGTCGCGCTCGTTCTCACCCGCGCCGATCGGCCCGCGGGCCGCGGGCAGCAACTGCAGGCCAGCCCGGTCAAGCGGCGCGCGCAGGCCCTGGGCCTGCCGGTGTACCAGCCGCGCACCCTGCGCGAGCCCGAGCCCCAGCAGCGGATCGCGGCGGTCGGCGCTGACGCGATGGTGGTTGCCGCCTACGGCCTGATCCTGCCCGCACCGGTGCTCGCCGCTCCCGGGCTGGGGTGCATCAACATTCACGCGTCGCTGCTGCCGCGCTGGCGCGGCGCCGCGCCGATCCAGCGCGCGATCGAGGCGGGCGACAGCCGGACCGGCATCACCATCATGCAGATGGACGAGGGGCTGGACACCGGACCGATGCTGCTCGCGAGCGACATCCCGATCGGTGAGCAGGAGTCCGCCGGCAGCCTCCACGATCGGCTCGCCGAACTGGGTGCGCGGCTCATCGTCGAGGCGCTCGACGGGCTTGCGCGCGGCAGCCTGAAGCCGATCGCGCAGCCCGCGCAGGGTGTGACCTACGCGACCAAGATCAGCAAGTCGGAAACCGCGCTCGACTGGCGCGAGCCGGCGCAGCGCCTGGCCGACCGGATCCGCGCGTTCGACCCCTTTCCCGGCGCCGTGGCCCGACTCGACCGGTCACCGGAACCGCTCAAGGTCTGGCGGGCCCGGGCGGTCGCGCAGGGCCCTGGCCCGACCACCGCCCCGGCGATCGCTCCGGCCACCGCCTCGGCCACCGCTCCGGCCACCGCCTCGGCCACCGCTCTGGCCACCGCCTCGGCCACCGAGCCCGGTGCGGCGTCGAAACCGCCGGGCACGGTGCTGCGCGCCGACCCCGAAGGCCTGGAAGTGGCCTGCGGGCAGGGGGTGCTGTCGCTGCTCGAGTTGCAGAAGCCGGGCGGGCGCAGGCTCGGCCTGGCCGAATTCCTGAGAGGATTCCCGATCAGCGCGGGCGAGCGTTTCCAGCTGCCGTAGCACTCGCTCGCGAGGGATCCCGGCCTGCCGCTGATGGCGGCGGCAGCCAAAGCCGCCCGCACCGTGAAATGACTAGGGCTTGTCGCCGACGCAGCCGAACCCAAGATAATGATGGTATGTCGCGGCGCGGGGCGCCCGGCGCTTCACTGGAGAGAATCGATGTTCAACTGGGTCAAGACGGCAATACTGATGGCGGCGATCACCGCCCTGTTCGGCGCGGTCGGCGGGGCGATGGGCGGCAAGAACGGCATGCTTCTCGCCCTGGGTTTCGCGGCCGTCTCGAACTTCTTCGCGTACTGGTTCTCCGACAAGATGGTCCTGCGGATGTACAACGCCCAGGAGGTCGACGAGTCCAGCGCCCCGCAGTTCTACCGGATGGTCCGCGAGCTCGCCGAGCGGGCTCAGTTGCCGATGCCGCGCGTCTATCTGATCGAAGAGGATGCGCCCAACGCCTTCGCCACCGGTCGAAACCCCGAGCATGCCGCGGTGGCGGCGACGACCGGGATCCTGCGGGTGCTGTCGGCGAGCGAACTTCGCGGGGTGATGGCCCATGAACTGACCCACGTCAAGCATCGGGACATCCTGATCTCGACGATCTCCGCGACCATGGCGGGCGCCATCTCCGCGCTGGCCAACTTCGCGCTGTTCTTCGGCGGTCGCAACTCCGAGGGGCGAGGGTCGAATCCGATCGCGAGCATCGCGATCGCGCTGCTCGCCCCGCTGGCGGGCGCGTTGATCCAGATGGCGATCTCCCGGGCACGAGAGTTCGAGGCCGACCGGGGCGGTGCGGAGATCTCGGGCGACCCGCACGCGCTGGCCTCCGCGCTGGACAAGATCCACCGTTTCGCGCAGGGCATTCCGCTGGAAACCGCCGAGCGCCACCCGGAAACCGCGCAGATGATGATCATGAATCCCCTGTCCGCAGGCGGGCTGCGCGGGCTCTTCTCGACGCATCCGTCGACCGAGGAGCGGATCCGGCGTCTGATGGCGATGTCGCCCGGCACGGCATGAGCCGGCGCGCGCGGGCGTCGAGCGGACGCGCCGGGCCCGGGCCCCGCCGGCAGGTGCGCACTTGCGGTCGGACGGATCCCGCGAGCGATGCCGGCGCAGGGCGGGGCTGACCCGCCGGCGGCGCTGCGTGCGCCGCTGTCCAGGGAACTGTGCGCGGCGGCGTGGGCGCTCGAGCAGGTTCGCGCAGGGCAGGCGCTGCCCCCGGCGCTGGCGCAGGCCGCTCAGCGTCACCGGCTGTCTGGACCGTCGCGTCCGGCGATGCACGACATCGCCTATCGGGCGGTCCGCCGGCTCGGCACCTGCCTGGCGCTCGCGCAGCGGCTCAACGGTCGTGAGCCGGCGCGGGCCGTCGGCGCGCTGCAGGCGGTGGCGCTCGCGCAGTTGCTCGAACCGGGGCGTCGCCACGAAGCGGTGCTGGTGGATCAGGCGGTCGCCGCGGCGCGCCTGGAGCCGGCCACGCAGGCGGCCGCCCCGTTCCTCAATGCGACGTTGCGCCGCTTCACGCGCGAGCGCGACGCCCTGCTCGACGCGGTGATGCGCGACCCCGAGGCGCGCTGGAATCACCCGCGCTGGTGGATCGACCGTCTGCGCCACGAGCAGCCCGCGCATTGGCAGCAGGTGCTTGCGGCGGACAACGAGCCGCCGCCGATGACGCTGCGGACCAACCCCCGGCGGACCAGTCTCGACGCCTACCGGCGGGCGCTCGCCGACGCGGGCATCGGTGCCGAGGTTCTGGGACCGCAGGCGCTCCGGCTCGACGCGCCCTGCGACGTGGCGCGGCTGCCCGGCTTCGACGCGGGCCTGGTCTCGGTGCAGGACCTGGCGGCGCAGCTCGCCGCGCCGCTGCTCGACGTCCGCGACGGCCAGCGCGTACTCGACGCCTGCGCGGCCCCCGGCGGCAAGACGACGCACCTGCTCGAGCTCGCCGATTGCGACGTGACCGCGCTCGACGTCGATCCGGCGCGGCTGGAGCGGGTGCGCGAGAACCTGGCTCGGCTCGGCCTGAGCGCGTGCGTGCGGGAAGGGGATGTCCGCCGCCCGCAGGACTGGTGGGACGGACGCCGATTCGACCGGATCCTGCTGGACGCGCCGTGTTCCGCGTCGGGCATCGTCCGCAGGCACCCCGAGATCCGGTGGCTGCGCCGCCGTAGCGATCTCGCGACACTTTCGCGCCAGCAGTCGGAAATGCTGACCCTGCTTTGGCCGCTGCTGGAACCGAGTGGTAAATTGCTCTACGCCACGTGCTCGGTGTTCCGGGCGGAGGGCGAAGCGGTGATCGAGCGTTTTTGCGCCGGCCACCCGGACGCCGAACGCCTGGCCGTTCACTGGCGCTGGATCGGCGACGCACAGGACAGCCTGCTGGACCAGCTGCTGCCGAGGTCGGGCGACACGCGCGACCACGACGGCTTCTTCTACGCATCGGTTTCGAAACGCCCGTGATCGCCCGCTGTATCAGGGCGCTGGTCCTGATGGCAGTGCTCTGGACGGTGGTCTTCGCCGCCCCCAGGCAGGCGCACGGCGCCGACGCCATCGAGGTACAAGCCGCCCACCTCGAACCCTCCTCATCCGGCGACGGTTGGGAGCTCACGGCTGATTTCGTCCTGCCGCTGCCCGGCCACCTCGCCGACGCGATCAATCGCGGCGTCACGCTCTACTTCACCGTCGATTTCGAGCTTTCCCGGCCCCGCTGGTACTGGTGGGACGCGAAGGTGCTCCAGGCGAGCCGGACCTATCGCGTGAGCTACCATGCGCTGACCCGCCAGTACCGGCTCACTCTCGACGGGCTCGGGCGCTCGTTCGAGTCGCTCGAAGACCTGCTCGCCGCGCTTTCCAGGCTGCGCGGCTGGCACGTGATCGAACCCGATCAGGCGCGCGCCGGGACCGAGTACGAAGCCATGTTGCGGATGCGGCTCGACACTTCGCTGCTGCCCAAGCCCTTCCAGATGAGCGCGATCGCGAACCGGGACTGGGCGCTGCAGTCTGAATGGAGGCGTTTCAAGTTCAACCCGTAGACATCGAGAAGCGCGCGATCACCCGCGCGCTGCGGGTCGCTCTCATCGTCGCGGTGGCGCTGGCGACCATCCTGCTCGTGCTCCTGGCGACCGCGAGCGGCAACACGCGTCTGTTCGAGCGCCATTACCCGACCCTGCTGTGGCTGACCATCGGCCTGGCCGGACTGATCCTGCTGCTGGTGCTCGAACTGCTGCGGCGCCTCGCGTTGCGATACCGCCGGGGCCTGTTCGGCACGCGCCTCATGGCACGGATGGCCGGCGCGTTCGTGCTGATGACGGTCATCCCGGTCGCGCTCGTGTTCGTCGTGGCGGTCCAGTTCGTCGGCCGGTCGATCGAGTCGTGGTTCGACGTGCCCCTGGAGCGGGCGCTGGACTCCGGCCTGACCCTCGCGCGGACCTCGCTAGACGCTCAGCTGGGCGACCTGCGGCAGAAGGCGAGGGTCATGGCGAGCGAGCTCGGGGACGCGTCGCCCGGGATGCTCCCGTCGATCCTGTCGCGGCTGCGCGACCAGGCCCGGGTGCCGGATGCGCTGATCGTTTCGGGGGCGGGGCGGATCGTCACCGCCAGCTCCAGCCGCCTTTCGGAGCTCGTGCCCGAGCTCCCCCCTCCGGAAGCCATGCGGCAGCTGCGGCTCGCGCGCTCCTATGCGAGGGTCGAGGCGATCGAGCCCGGGCAGGGCGACCGCAACCTGCAGATGCGCGTGATCGTCGCGATCAACGTCCAGAGCCGGCAGTTCGACGACACCACCTACCTGCAGCTGCTGCAGCCGGTGCCGAGCGCGTTGAGCGAGAACGCCGAGGCAGTGCAGCAGGGCTACCGCGACTTCCAGGAGCTCTCGCTGTCGCGCGAAGGGCTCAAGAGAATCTTCCGGATAACGCTGACGCTCACCTTCCTGCTCACCGTCTTCGCCGCGGTCGCCGGCGCCTTCATGATGGCGGGCTGGCTGACCGGCCCGCTTTCGGAGCTCGCCGCGGCGACCCGCGCGGTGGCGGAGGGCGACTTTCGCCAGGTCAAGGACTATGTCGGGCGCGACGAACTGGGAGTCCTGACCCGATCGTTCAACGTGATGACCCGCCAGCTGCAGGAGGCGCGGGCGCAGGTCGAGCGCAACCAGCGCGAGCTCGAGAGGGCCAATGCGCAGCTGGAAAGCGTGCTGTCCAACCTGGACGCCGGCGTCATGGTGCTCGACTCCGACCTGCAGCTGGTGCTGGCGAACCCAGGCGCCGATCGGATCATCGGCTCGGCACTGGCGGACTATCTGGGCCAGCCCCTGTCGTCGTTGCCCCGCCTGGGCGAGCTTGCCGAAGGGATTCGGGCCGCCTTCAACGAGCAGGCGGCTGCGGGTGCGGCGAGCTGGCAGCGCCAGTTCGCCCTGCAGCGCGTGGTGACCGACCTCGGTACGTCGTCCGTGGGGGCGGTGCCGGCGGCCACCGAGCAGACGCTTCTGGCCCGCGGCTCGATCCTGCCGGAGCGCCGCGTCGGTTACGTCATCGTGTTCGACGACATCAGCGAGGTGGTCTCCGCGCAGCGCGCCGTCGCGTGGGCCGAAGTGGCACGCCGACTGGCCCACGAGATCACCAACCCGCTCACCCCGATCCAGCTCGCCGCGGAGCGGCTGCAGATGAAGCTGCACGACAAGCTCGCGACCGCCGACGCGGAACTGCTCGACAAGAACGCACAGACGATCATCAACCAGGTCGCGGCGCTCAAGATGATGGTCGACGAGTTCCGCGACTACGCCCGCCTTCCCGCGGCGCGACTTGCGCCGCTGAACCTGAACGCGCTGATCGAGGAGGTGTTGCGCCTGTACGCGTCGCCTGAATCCCATGGCGTCATCCGGGTTGATCTGGGGCGGTCGATCCCCGAGGTGATGGGCGACGCGACGCAGCTGCGCCAATTGATCCACAATTTGTTCAAGAACGCGCTCGAGGCGGCCGAGAAGGGTGCGCGCCCGGAAATCGGCGTGACCACAGAGCCGCTCGTGCTGTCCGACGGCACGCCGGCGGTTCGCCTGCAGGTGCGCGACAATGGCACTGGCTTCACGCCGTCGATGCTGGCGCGCGCGTTCGAGCCCTACGTGACCAGCAAGACCCGGGGCACCGGGCTGGGGCTGGCGATAGTGCGCAAGATCGTGGAGGAGCACAATGCGCGCATCGACATAGGGAACTGGGCGGACGAGGAGGGACGCGTCGCTGGCGCGCAGGTCTCGATCCTATTTACGAAATTGGCAAAAACCGACGACAATCGCTCTTTCGAATTGGCGGCGAAGCACCGAGACGGAGCCCATGGCTGAAATACTGGTGGTGGATGACGAGATCGGCATCCGCGAACTGCTTTCCGAAATCCTCGGCGACGAGGGTCATTCAGTACTCCTGGCTGAAAGCGCGCAGCAGGCTCGTCGCGTGCGCGAGGACAACAGGCTCGACCTGGTGCTTCTCGACATCTGGATGCCGGACACCGACGGTGTGACGCTGCTCAAGGAATGGGCGTCCAGCGGCAAGCTCACGATGCCGGTCATCATGATGTCCGGTCACGCGACGATCGACACGGCCGTCGAGGCTACCCGCATCGGTGCCCTTGATTTTCTCGAAAAGCCGATCGCGCTGCAGAAGTTGCTCAAGGCGGTCGAGCAGGGCCTGGCGCGCGGCAAGTCGGTTCAGGCTGCGGCAAAGCCGCAGCCAATGAGCTTTCCTGCGCAGGGCGCGACGATCAGCGTCGGGGTGCGGCCCGCGGCAGAGCCCATCGGCGTCCCGGGCGCAACAGGCCTTGCGCCTGCCGCGACCACTACGACGTCGTTCGTGCCGATCGCCACCGCGGCGTCCTCCGCGCCGGGCGCGTCGGCGGCCTCGGTCTCGCTGCGCGACCTGCCGCTCGACCTGCCCCTGCGCGAAGCGCGCGACGCCTTCGAGCGCGCCTATTTCGAGCATCACCTGTCGCGTGAGCACGGCAGCATGACGCGCGTGGCCGAGAGGACCGGGCTCGAGCGCACCCACCTGTACCGCAAACTGAAGCAACTCGGCATCGACCTGTCTCGCGGTGCCTACCGCAAGGTTCAAGGCGGCTGAGCAACCCGGTTCCACATTGAAGATCATCATTCTCGGTGCGGGCCGCGTCGGCGAGTCGGTGGCCGAAAGCCTCGTTTCCGAGCACAACGACATCACGGTCGTCGACACCGACATCCATCAGCTGGTCGCGCTGCAGGACAGGCTCGACCTGCGCACCGTGCCCGGCAACGGCACCCATCCCACGATCCTGGAGAAGGCGGGCGCGGCCGACGCCGACATGCTGATCGCCACCGCCGCGAAGGACGAGACCAATCTGGTCGCCTGCCAGATCGGTGCCAGACTGTTCAATATCCCGACGCGGATCGCGCGTATCCGCGCGCCCGAGTTCCAGGAGCACCCCGAGGTCACCGGCGACGGCGGCTTCTACGTCGATCACCTGATCTGCCCCGAGCAGACGGTTTGCGACTACATCTTCAAGCTGATCGAGTTTCCCGAGGCGCTGCAGGTGCTCGAGTTCGCCGAAGGCCGCGCCAGTCTGATCGCGGTGCGCGCCTACGCCGGCGGGCCGCTCGTTCAGCACCCGATCCGGGACCTCCGGCAGTACCACCCGAAGGTGGACGTGCGGGTCGTCGCCGTCTTCCGCGGCGACCGCGCCATCGCACCCGACGCGGAGGCCACGATCGAGAGCGGCGACGAGGTGTTCCTGCTGGCGGCGTCGGAGCACATCCGCACCGCGCTGTCGGACCTGCGGCGTACCGACAAGCCGGTGCGCCGGATCATGATCGCTGGCGGCGGGAACATCGGGCTGCGTCTGGCGCGCGCACTGGGCACGCGTTACGAGGTCAAGGTCATCGAGGCGCAACAGGAGCGCTGCGAGTACCTCGCGAGCCAGCTTCCGTCGTCCACGCTGGTGCTCAGCGGCGATTCCACCAACGAGGAACTGCTCGCCGACGAGGGCGTCGACGAGATGGACCTCTTCCTCGCGCTGACCAACGACGACGAGAACAACATCATGTCGTGCATGCTCGCGCGGCGGATGGGCGCCAGGCGGGTGATCGCACTGATCAATCGAAAGGCGTACGCGGAGTTGATGCTCGGCAGTCGCATCGACATCGCGATCGTGCCGGCGCAGACCACGATCGGTCAGCTGCTCACGCACGTGCGTCGCGGCGACATCGTGGCGGTCCACTCGCTGCGGCGCGGCGCGGCGGAGGCGCTCGAGGCGATCGCCCACGGCGACGCCAAGTCCTCGAAGGTCGTCGGGCGCCGGATCGAGGAGATCGAGCTGCCCAAAGGCGCGACGATCGGGGCAGTCGTGCGCAAGCGCAGCGACGGGAGCGCCGACGTGCTCATCGCCCACCACGACACGGTGATCGAATCCGAGGACCACGTCATCGTGTTCCTCGCGAACAAGCGCTCGATCCCCCAGGTCGAGAAGCTCTTCCAGGTAGGTGTGCGGTTCTTCTAGCGGGCGCCCGGCACCGGGCACGGTCCGTGAAATCCGTCACCGGCCCCCCGCTGCCGCTCGGGTAGCCTGAGGCGAAGCTCAAAGGCCCTCGACGATGCTGCCTCTCGACGAATCCGCGCGGCGCAATGTGCGCCGTCTCGCGCTCGGCGGCGACGCGCCCCTGCTGCGCGACGAAGTGGTCTTCATCCGCAGCCACCTGGGCCGCCTGGAGGCGGCGCGGCGCCCGCCCCAGCTGCCTCGCCGACTGCGCACGCTGCTGCTGCTGGTCGACGGGCGCGCGAGCGTCGGCGATCTGCGCCGCGGCTTGTCGCGTTACCGCAGCATGGACGAGGGGTTCGACATGCTGTGCAAGATGGGCCTGATCGAACCGCTGCCCGCGCCGCTGGAGTCCTGAGCGCCGGCTCGCGCGCTAGAATCGCGGACTCTTCCCCGGAATCCCTGCATGCGGCAACTGCTGGTCACGGCCCACGTGCTGGGCGGCTTTCTGAGCATCTTCGCGTTGACCTTCGCGCTTCCGCTCGGTTGGTCGCTCGCCGTCGCCGACGGAGCGCACCGCGGTTTCGCGTACGCGGCGGCGACCTCGGCGGTGATCGGCGTCGTGCTCTGGTTGTCGACGCGGCGGCTCGGCCGCGAACTGCAGCCACGCGACGGCGCGCTGCTGGTCGTCGCGTCGTGGCTGTTCGCCGCCGCGGTCTCGACGATCCCGTTCCTGGTCGAGCTGCCGCACCTGAGCTTCACCGACGCATTCTTCGAGGCCATGTCCGGCCTGACCACGACCGGCTCGACCGTGCTGAGCGGGCTCGACACGCTGCCGCAGTCGGTCAACATCTGGCGCCATGCGCTGCAGTGGTTCGGCGGCATGGGCATCATCGTGCTCGCGGTCGCGATCCTGCCCCTGCTCGGCGTCGGAGGCATGCAGCTGTACAAGGCGGAAACGCCCGGCCCGATGAAGGAGGGCAAGCTCACGCCGCGGATCACCCAGACCGCCAAGTACCTCTGGCTGCTCTACGCAGCGTTCACGCTCGCATGCATCCTCAGCCTGCGGGCGGCGGGCCTTTCGTGGTTCGAGTCGGTCTGCCATGCGTTCTCCACGCTGGCGCTCGGCGGTTTCTCGACGCGGGACGCGAGCGTCTCCGGGTTCGAGTCGCCCGCGGTCGAGATGATCATGGTCGCATTCATGCTGGTCGCCGTGCTGAACTTCGCCACGCACTTCACCGCGATCCGCCAGCGCTCGCTAAAGGTGTACCTGCGCGACTCCGAGGCGTTCTGGGTGCTGGTGGTGATCGTGGGAAGCTGCCTGCTGCTCGGCGGGTACCTGTACTGGCAGGGTGTCTACCCGGGCATCGTCGAGTCGCTGCGGCACGCGACGTTCAATACGGTGTCGCTGGCGACCTCGAGCGGCTTCATGAGCGCCGACTACGCGCAGTGGCCGCTGTTTGCGTCGATGTGGCTGATGCTGCTTGCGACGGTCGGCTCGTCGGCCGGTTCGACCGGCGGTGGCATCAAGATGATCCGCGCCATCATCCTCGTGCGCCAGGCGGGCCACGAGCTGACGCGGCTGATCCACCCCAGGGCGGTGCGCCCGCTGATCGTCGGCGGGCAGGTCGTCGACCAGCGGATCGTCATGGCGGTACTGGGGTTCATGCTGTTGTGGGGTGTCACGACGACGGTGCTGGTGTTCGTGATGCTCGCCACCGGGCTGGATTTCGTCACCGCCGTCACCGTCGTGGTCGCCTGCGTCAACAATCTGGGCCCCGGTCTGGGCAGTCACGGCCCGGCCCAGAACTACCAGGCGCTGACGGACTTCCAGACCTGGGCGCTCGCGTTCGCGATGCTCGCGGGTCGTCTCGAACTGATGACCTTCTTCGTTGTGCTGACGCCGGCGTTCTGGCGCAAGTGAGCGCGCGGCGCCGCGACCGGCGGCCGGACGGCGACGACCCGCCCGCGGGGACCGCCGGGCGCGGGCGCGAAGGCACGCCCCTGACCCTGGTGGCGGGTTTTTCCGAGGAATCCAAGCACCGGGCGGTTCGGCGCTGGCTCGCGGACCGACCGCAGCACGAGCGCTGGGCGGTGCTCGTCGACGGGGCTCTCGGCGCCCTGGGTCCTGCGCCCGGTGTCGCACTCCAGTCGCAGGAAGGCGTCGACGTGTTCGGGACCGCGGCCGGTTGTGCCTGCTGCGTCGGTGCGCTTGCGCTGCGCTCGACGCTGGCGCGCGTGCTCCGCCATGGCCCATGGCACCGTCTGTTGTTGGTGCTTTCGGCGCCGGCCCGGCCCGCGGCGCTGATCGACGCGCTGCGCGCGGGGATCGGCGGCGGCGCGCTGCAGGTCGATGCGGTGATCGCGGTCGTCGATGCGCGACGTCCCGGTCCCTGGCTCGACCCGTCGTCGCCCGGGGCGGCGCTCGCCCGCGAGCAGGTCGACGTCGCGACGCTGGTCGTGCTGGAGTCCGGAGCGCAGCGCGCCCCCGAACCCGCCCCCGAACCCGCCCCCGAACCCGCCCCCGAACCCGGCCCCGAACCCGGCCCCGAACCCGGCCCCGAACCCGGCCCCGAACCCGGCCGGCAGCCGGCAGCCGCGGTGCGATCGCGGGAAGGGCGCGATCGCCTCCTGGCGATCCTTGCCGACGGCCCGTTGAGTTCCAGACCGTTGCTCGAGGCGCGCGAAGCGATGCCCGGCT
>JAHEDO010000205.1 GCA_024641185.1 Burkholderiaceae bacterium
CAAGCCGACGTCGGCCGCTGCTTCGGCTGCTGCTTTGGCCGGGCGCCGGCGGGCACGGACCAGATCCAAATGAGGATGGCATGAGCACGACCATGATCGAACGCATTCGCGCCACGCCGGTCACGGTGCCGCTGCAGGCGCCATTGCGTCACAGCAACGGTGCGCACTGGGGACGCTTCGTGCGCACGCTGGTCGAGGTCGAGACCTCGGACGGCTACGTCGGGCTCGGAGAGTTCGGCGGCGGCGGCGAGGCGGCCACACAGGGCACGGAGAGCCTGATCGAGTACCTGCGGGGCCACGACGTGTTCCGGCTCGAGTCCTTGCGCTTCGCGATCTGCAACCCCACGGCGAGCCTGTACAACAACCGGACCCAGGTGCACGCGGCGATCGAGTTCGCCTGCCTGGACATCATCGGCCAGAAGCTGGGCGTGTCGGTCAGCGAATTCCTCGGCGGGCGGGTGCGGGATGAGGTCGAATTCGCGAGCTACCTGTTCTTTCGGTATCCGGACCCCGTCACCGGCGAAGGCGAGGTCCGCACTGCCGAGCAGCTGGTGGCGCAGGCGCGTGCGTTGAAGGCGAGCCACGGTTTTCGCACGCACAAGCTCAAGGGGGGCGTGTTCGCACCGCGCTACGAGTTGTCCTGCTACCAGGCGCTCGCCGCCGGGCTGCCGCAGGATCGCCTGCGCTACGACCCCAACTGCGCGCTGTCGCTGGGCGACGCGATCGAGTTCGGTCGCGCGATCGAGCCGCTGAACAACGACTATTACGAGGATCCGGTCTGGGGAATGCCGCAGCTCTCGAGGCTGCGCGACTTCGTCCGCATTCCGACCGCCACCAATACCGTCGTGGTCAACTTCGAGCAGCTCGCCGCCAACGTCGCGCAGCGCGCGGTCGACGTGATCCTGCTCGACACCACGTTCTGGGGCGGGATTCGGCCCTGCATCAAGGCCGCCGGGGTGTGCGAGACCTTCGGGCTCGGGGTGGCGGTTCATTCGTCCGGCGAGCTCGGGGTCCAGCTCGCGACCATGCTGCACATGGGCGCGGTGGTGCCGAACCTCGGCTACGCGGCGGACGCCCACTATCACCATCTGACCGACGACGTGATCGTCGGCGGCAAGATGCGCTACGTGGACGGGCGGATCGCGGTGCCCGACGCCCCGGGGCTGGGCGTGAAGCTCGATCCCGAGAAGGTCCGTCGCTACCACGAGCTGTATCGCGAACTCGGCGGCTATCCCTACGACCGCGACCCGGGCCGGCCCGGCTGGTACCCGCTGGTCCCCAACGAGCGCTGGGCCGATCCGGCCGACGGCGCGCGGCCGGCACTTCGCTGATCCTGGCGCTCGCCCAGAGCACTCGCCGATGAACCGGCTCGGTCTGCATTGTCTGGAGCGGCTGCCCGGTCAGGTCCGGCGGCCCATGTACGACCCTGCCACGGTGCGCAACGGCATCGTTCACATCGGCGCGGGCAACTTTCACCGGGCGCATCAGGCCGCGTATACCGATGCCGCCATGTCTGCGGGCGAGGCCGACTGGGGCATCATCGGCGTGAGTCTGCGCAGTCCGGGCGTGCGTGACGCGCTCGCGCCGCAGGACGGGCTCTACACGCTGATCGAGCGTGACGCCGACGGCGACCGCGCGCGGGTGGTCGGCGCGATCCGCGAGCTGCTGGTCGCGCCGCAGGCGCGCGGTGCGGCGGTCGATCGCATCGCTGCGGACGCGACCCGCATCGTCTCGCTGACGGTCACCGAAAAGGGATACTGCCGCGCCGCCTCGGGCGACGGCCTGGATCTCGGCGCACCCGAGATCGCCCACGACCTGAGCGATCCCGGCCGGCCGGCGAGCGCGATCGGGTTGCTGTACGCGGCGTCGCGCGAGCGCGCGGCGCGCGGCGCTAGAGGTTTCACCGTGCTCAGCTGCGACAACCTGTCGGGCAACGGAGGCATCGTGCGCCGGCTGCTGCTCGAGTTCGCCGACGCGGTGGCACCGGCACACGGGGACGCGCCCACGGCGCGGCGCACCCGCGACTGGGTCGAGCGCGAGCTGTCTTTTCCCGACGCGATGGTCGACCGGATCGTTCCGCAGACGACGGACGCGGACCGCGAGCTGGCGCGCCGGCTCACCGGCTGCGAGGACGCGTGGCCCGTGGCGACCGAGCCGTTCACGCAATGGGTGATCGAGGACCGCTTCGTTGCCGGCCGTCCGCAGTGGCAGGCGCACGGCGTGGAGTTCGTCGACGACGTGAGCCAGTGGGAGGCGATGAAGCTCCGGCTGCTCAACGCGGCGCACTCGTGTCTCGCGTATCTCGGTGCGCCGGCGGGCCTGGAGACGGTCGACCGGGCGATCGGCGAACCGGCGCTGCGCGGTTTTGTCGAGGCACTCTGGGCGCGAGAGGTGACGCCGACGCTGGATCCGAGCGTCCAGCGGCGGGTGCCGGGCTACTGTGCAAGCCTGATCGCGCGCTTCGCGAACCCGGCGCTCGGCCACCGCACGCGGCAGATCGCGATGGACGGTTCGCAGAAGCTGCCGTTGCGCGTGCTGCCGAGCCTTCGCGCCAGGCTGCGGCGCGGCGAGTCCTTCGAACTGCTCGCATTCGCGGTTGCCGCCTGGATCCGCTACCTCGACGGACGTTCCGAGTCCGGGGCCGCCTACGCGATCGACGACCCGTTGACTGCCGAGCTCGAGCGCGCGATCGCCGGCGCCGGGCCCGAGCCGCGTGCCGTCGTGGCGGCGCTGCTGGCGGTCGAACCGGTGTTCGGACGGGACCTCGCGCAGGATCCGCGCGTCGGACGGACGATCGCGGCGCAACTCACGCGGTTGCGCGCGCTGGGCAGCCTGGCTGCGGCGCGCGAGGCGCTGGCCGGATGAGAGTGGTGTGACAATGCACGGCATGTCCGCCACTCGCGCAACCCAGGACGCACCGCCGGACGGAACGCCCTCCGGTGGCACGCCGTCCGGCGCCGCACCGCCCGACGTCGCAACGCGCAGCGCCTTCTCGGTGCTGCTTTCGCTGCTGCCATTCCTTCGGCCCTATCGCCGGCGGGTGCTGATGGCCGCGCTCGCCTTGCTGGTCGCTGCGGCGGCCGCGCTGGCGATACCGATCGCGTTTCGGCAGATGATCGACCTCGGCTTCGCGTCGCGACAGATCAGCGAGCAGGTCGCGCGCGGCGCGGCCGAGGTGAACGCGGCGTTCCTGGGTCTGTTCGCCGTCGCGACCGTGCTCGCCATCGGCACCGCTGTGCGCTTCTATTTCGTCTCGTGGCTCGGCGAGCGCGTCACCAGCGATCTGCGCAACGCGGTCTATCGCCAGGTGCTGCGACAGGACCCGATGTTCTTCGAGACGCTGAAGAGCGGCGAGGTGCTGTCGCGCCTGACCGCCGATACGACACTGATCCAGACGCTGATCGGCACCAGCATCTCGATGGGTCTGCGCAACTCGCTGCTCTTTCTCGGCGGGATCCTGATGCTGGTCGTGACCAGCCCGAAACTGGCGACGATGATCATCGCGCTGCTGCTGCTGGTGACACTTCCGATCGTCGTGTTCGGGCGCCGTGTGCGCAAGCTGTCGCGCGCGAGCCAGGACCGGGTCGCCGACAGCAGCGCGCTCGCAGGCGAGACGCTCAACGCGATCCAGATCGTGCAGGCCTATGCACGCGAACCTTTCGAGGCCCGCCGCTTCGTCGACACGACCGAGGCGGCGTTCAAGGCCGCGGTGCGCAGGATCCGCGCGCGGTCGTTGCTGACCGCACTGGCGATCGTGCTGGTGTTCGGGGCGATCGTCTATGTGCTGTGGCTGGGCGCCCACGCGGTGATCGAGGGGCGGACCTCGGCCGGCCTGCTGACGCAGTTCATCCTGTACGCGGCGATGGTCGCGGGCGCGGCCGGAGCGCTTGCGGAGGTGCTGGGCGACGTGCAGCGGGCGGCGGGCGCGACCGAGCGTCTGCTGGAGCTGCTGAACGCGCAGCCCAGGATTCAGGGGCCGCCGGGAGCGGGATCGCCCGGCGCAACGTCGACCGGCGCGACGTCGACACGCGGCGCGTCGCTCGTGCTCGAGCAGGTGCGGTTCAGTTATCCGTCGCGCCCAGCGGAGCACGCACTGTCCGACGTCACGCTGCGCATCGGCGCCGGAGAGACCGTCGCGCTCGTCGGCCCCTCCGGCGCCGGAAAGACCACCGTGTTCCAGCTGCTGCTGCGCTTCTACGACCCGCAGCGGGGCCGGATACTGCTCGACGGCGCCGACATCCGGGACATGGATCTCGCCGCGCTGCGCGGGCGTATCGGACTGGTCTCCCAGGACAGCGTCGTGTTCTCGGCAGACGTGATGGAGAACATCCGCTACGGCCGCCTCGAGGCCACGGACGACGAGGTGATCGCCGCGGCGCGGGCGGCCCACGCCGACGAGTTCGTTCGTCGGTTGCCCGAGGGCTACCGGACCTATGTCGGCGAGCGGGGGGTGCGCCTGTCGGGCGGACAGCGTCAGCGGATCGCGATCGCTAGGGCCTTGCTGAAGAATCCGCCGCTGCTGCTCCTCGACGAGGCGACCAGCGCGCTGGACGCGGAAAGCGAGCAGCTCGTCCAGCAGGCGCTCGAGGAGGCGATGCAGGGTCGCACGACGCTGGTGATCGCGCACCGGCTCGCGACGGTGGTTGGCGCGGACCGCATCGTCGTGCTGGAGCGCGGCGCGGTGATCGAGCAGGGGAGCCACGCCGAACTGCTGACGCGGGGCGGTCTTTACGCGAAGCTCGCCGGGATGCAGTTCAATGCGTGAGCAGCGGTCGGCAAGGCGCGAGCAGCGGTCAGAGGTCAGTGAAAATGCGCTAACCTTCGCGCTTCGCGCGCAGTCGCCGAATTCCTGCGCTGCGCGGTCGGTCCTGCGCCGCGTGCGATCGGGACCACAGGCACGGGAGAAGTGATGGGCAATCGCCTGCAGGGAAAGTTCGTATTGGTGACCGCGGCCGCCCAGGGCATGGGTCGCGCCGCGGCGCTCGCGATGGCGCGGGAGGGCGCGCGGGTGGTCGCGACCGACATCCGGGACGACCTGCTCGCCACCCTGGCCGACGAGGCGAAGGTGGCCGGTCATCCGCTGAGGACGCAGCACCTCGACGTCACCGACGGCGACGCGGTCGATCGGCTGATCGAGGACCTCGACCCGCTCGACGTGCTGTTCAACTGCGCCGGCTACGTGCACCAGGGAACGATCTTCGACTGTTCCGAAGACGACTGGGATTTCAGCTTCGCGATCAACGTGCGATCGATGTTCCGGACAATCAAGGCGGCGCTGCCGAAGATGATCGACAACGGCGGCGGCTCGATCGTCAACATGGCTTCGGTGTGCTCGTCGGTGAAGGGCTTCCCGAACCGCTTCGCCTACGGCACGACCAAGGCCGCGGTGATCGGCCTGACCAAGTCGGTCGCGGCCGATTTCGTCACCAACGGTATCCGCTGCAATTGCATCGGCCCGGGCACGGTCGAGACGCCCAGTCTGCATGACCGAATGCGCGCGCTCGGCGACATCGACGAGGCGCGCAAGATGTTCGTCTCCCGCCAGCCGATGGGCAGGCTCGCGACCTCCGAGGAAATCGTCCCGATCATCGTCTATCTCGCGAGCGACGAAAGTGCGTTCGCGACCGGACAGAT
>JAHEDO010000206.1 GCA_024641185.1 Burkholderiaceae bacterium
ACCGCGACGGGCAGCACGCGCGCCGGGTCGATCGTCCACCAGATCGCGGCCACCGTCGCCGCGACCGCCAGCAGCGCGAGGACGAACCAGCCGGCGGCGCGGTCGGCGGCCAGCGCGATCGCCGGCTTGTCCAGTGCCGCGCGTTCGATCAGCCGCTCGATCGTCGACAGCGTACTGTCGGCAGCCGCGCGCCGCACCTGCACCCAGACGGGGCTGCCCGCGTTGACCGAGCCGCCGGCGACCTCGTCGCCGACGCGTCGCGGCACCGGCTCCGACTCGCCGGTGAGCAGCGACTGGTCGACCGAAGTGGCGCCGGCGACGATCGTCGCGTCGACCGCGAAGCGCTCGCCGACCACCACCTTGAGCAAGTCACCGGGAGCGGCCCTGGCCGCCGGGATCTGCTCGAGGACCGCGGCGGCCAGCGCGGCCTCGGTCAGGCCGGACGGCGGGTCGGGCAGACGTGTCACCTGCTCTGGCAGCGCGGCCGCCATCGCGTCGACCGCCCGGCTCGCACGACGGCGCGCGACCCACTCGAGGTAACGCGCCGAGAGCAGCAGGAAGATGAACATCGTGACCGAGTCGAAATAGACCTCGCCGTGGCCGACGATGGTGGACCAGGTGCTGGCAGCGAAGGCGGCGGTCAGGCCGAGCGCGACCGGAACGTCCATCCCCGGACTGCGCGCGCGCAGGTCGCGCAGCGCGCCCGCGAAGAAGGGCTGCGCGGAGTACAGCATCGCCGGGATCGTCAGCACGAGGCTCGCCCAGCGCATCAGCTGCTCGAACTCCGGCTCGATCCCGCCGGCCCCCGCGGTGTAGGCGGGCACCGCGTACATCATCACCTGCATCATGCCGATGCCGGCGACGAAGAGCCGTCGCACCAGCTGTCGCGTTCCGAGCGCGAGCTGCGCCTCTCGGCGGCGGGCGTCGTAGGGCAGCGCGCGATAGCCGATCGCGGCGATGCGCCTCAGGATGTCCGAGAGCCGCGCGCGCGCCGGATCCCAGCGCACCACCGCACGCTCGGTCGCGAAGTTCACCGACGCGCCGGTCACCCCGGGTACGGCGGCGAGCGTGCGCTCGATCAGCCAGACGCACGCGCCGCAGCGCAGGCCGTCCAGCAGCAAGGTCGCCTCCTGGGACTGTGCCGACGGGTCATCGCGCACGTAGCGCGCGGCGAGTTCTGGCTCGTCGTAGAGCTTCAGTTCGTCGAGTTCGGGCGGGACGGCGCTGGGTCCGGCCGCCGGGTGCGCCCTGTGCCGGTAGTAGTCGTGCAGCCCGGCGTCGACGATCGCCTGAGCGACCGCCTGGCAGCCGGCGCAGCACATCGCGCGATCCTGCCCGTCGATACGGGTGAACCAGCGCCCCTGGGCCGGCGCCGGCTGTCCGCAGTGGAAACAGGCTTGTCCGTCCGGCATCAGAAGAGGCCGATGCAGGCGTCCACGACGCGGCGCATGTGTACCATCGGATTGATCCGCGCGAGCCCGGCCACTCCGAACGCGATGACCAGCACGCCAGCCGCGATCCGCAGCGCGCGGTGCTCGAGCCAGCGGCGCGCCGCATGCGCCGACCATCCGAGCGCGAGCAGGTTGGGCAGCGTCCCCAGCCCGAATGCGAGCATCAGTGAAGCGCCCTGCACCGCGCTCCCGCTGATCAGGGCGGCGATCAGGACGCCGTAGACCATTCCGCAGGGCACCCACCCCCAGACCAGTCCGGCCGCGAACGCGGTGCGCAGGCGGTCGGCCGCGAGCAGGCGCGAGGCCAGGGGCCGCAGCGCGCCCCACAGCCGCTGGCCGGCCACTTCGAGCACGGCCACCGAGCGCAGCGCTCCGGTCAGGTACAGGCCCATCGCGATCAGCAGCAGGTTGGCCGCGACGAAGGCGACCTGCTGGACCGGCAGCACGTGGCGCACCAGCAACGCGGTCGAGCCCAGCGCGCCGGCCAGCGTGCCGGCCGCCGCATAGCTGACGATGCGCCCCGCGTTGTAGGCGAGCAGCAGCGTCAGCGCCGGCCCGGGGCGCTCGGCGACCACCGGGATCGACGCCAGCGCAGAGGACCGGCGCGATCGCCCGGCGCTGGCGCCCATGACCGAGACGATTCCCCCGCACATGCCTGCGCAGTGCAGTCCGCCGAGGAGTCCGACCAGGAATACCGAGAGGAGTGTGACTTCAGCCATGACGATCGGCCGGTCGCAGGCGCGGACGGAAGCGTCGCCGCGCAGGCTGCGCCTCGCCTACAATCTGTGGAGTTTAACTGCAGCAGTGTGAACGGGCCCGCAGGGTAGCGGCGGCGCGCCGGACGCACCAAGACAATTCGCAATGCCGCGCACAATCTGGCTCGACGACGAGCGCCTGTTCACCTGGGACCAGACCCGGTTGCCGTTCGAGGCGATCGTGATCGAACTCGCCGGCGCCGCGGATTGCGCGCACGCGATCTCGTCGATGCAGGTGCGCGGCGCTCCGTTGATCGGTGCGGTAGGCGCCTACGGTCTGGCGTTCGCGCTGCGCGAGGACGACTCGGACGCGGGACTGAGCGCAGCGCGGGCCACGCTGCTCGCGACGCGGCCGACCGCGGTGAACCTGCGCTGGGCGCTGGATCGGGTCGCGGTCGCGGTCGCCGAATTGCCCCGGGACGAGCGCGCCGCGCGCGCATGGCGCGAAGCGGCGGCGATCTGCGACGAGGACGTGGCCTGCAATCTTTCGATCGGCCGGCATGCAGCGGCATTGCTCGCACCGCTGCGGCGAGGCGTGGACCCGCTCCGGATCCTGACCCACTGCAACGCCGGGCGCATCGCGACCGTCGACCACGGGACCGCGCTGGCGGCGGTCGAGGCGCTGGCCGATGCCGGCGTGCCGGTGCACGTCTGGGTCGACGAGACGCGGCCGCGCAACCAGGGTGCCGGGTTGACGGCCTGGGAACTGCGCGAACGATCGATCGCGCACACGGTGATCGTCGACAACGCCGGCGGACTGCTGATGCGTCAGGGGCTGGTCGACGCGGTGATCGTCGGCTGCGACCGGGTCGCGGCCAATGGCGACGTCGCCAACAAGGTGGGCACCTACCTGAAGGCGCTCGCCGCCCGGGACAACGGATTGCCTTTCTACGTCGCATGTCCCGTGTCGACCATCGACGCCCAGTGTCGCGGCGGGGACGCGATCGCGATCGAGCAGCGCAGCCCGCGCGAGGTGACGCACGTCGGCGGCCGCGCGCCGGACGGCAGCCTGGTCGAGGTCCAGATCACACCCGACGGCAGCCCTGCGCTGAACCCCGCCTTCGACATCACGCCTGCGCGACTGGTCACCGCGCTGATCACCGAGCACGGCAGCGTCGCTGCGTCGTTGGATGCGATTCGCGGCCTGCGGCCGGCCGGGGCGCCGGCCTGAGGGCCCTGAGAACCATCGTGACAGCGACCGGGAGACATGCAATGACGGATCAGCGGACGTGATGGCCGACAGGGGTGTCCCGGCGACCGAGAACGCCGCCCGGCGGGCGCTAGTCGACGCCTGCCTGCAGATGAATGAGCTCGGCATCAATCAGGGCAAGGCGGGCAACGCATCGCTGCGCTGGGACCGCGGCGGTGCCCCGGGGCTGCTGATCACGCCGAGCGCGCTGGCCTACGACGCGATGGGTTCCGACGACATCGTCTGGCTCTCGATGGCGACTGCGCCCGGCGAGGACGGCGAGCCCGCACCGCTGCACGCCGACGGGGCGAGACCGCCGTCGTCGGAATGGCGGATGCATCGCGACGTCTACGCTGCGCGCGCCGAAGTCGCGGCGGTCGTCCATTCGCACGCAGCGTTCGCGAGCACGCTCGCCTGCACCGAAAGGGTCCAGCGCGACGGCATCCCGGCCTTTCACTACATGATCGCGCTGTTCGGCGGGACCGATGTTCGCTGCGCGCGCTACGCGACCTTCGGCACGCAGGCGCTGTCGGATCACGCGCTGCACGCACTGCAGGCGCGGCTGGCCTGCCTGCTCGCGAACCACGGCCTGCTCGCCGTCGGCGACTCGCTCGAGCGCGCGCTCGCGCTTGCGCTCGAACTCGAGACGCTGTCGCGGATGTACTGGCAGGCGTTGCAGCTCGGCGAGCCGGTGGTGCTCGATGCGCAGGAGATGCAGCGGGTGATCGCCCGCTTCGCCGACTACGGGTGAGCGTCTACGCCGGCGCCGCGCCGGCCGGCCTCAGGCGGCCCGGCCGAGCGAGGCGGGGGGCGCGAGCGCCGCGCGGAGATAGTGCCCCGTGTGGCTGGCCGGATTCGCGGCGACGTCTTCCGGCGTGCCCGCCGCCACGATCTCCCCGCCGCCCGCGCCGCCCTCGGGCCCCAGGTCGATCACCCAGTCGGCAGTCTTGATCACATCCAGGTTGTGCTCGATGACCACGACGGTATTGCCGGCGTCGCGAAGCGCGTGGATCACCCGCAGCAGCAGGGCGATGTCGTGGAAGTGCAGTCCGGTGGTCGGTTCATCCAGGATGTACAGCGTGCGACCGGTCCCGCGTTTGGACAGTTCCTGCGACAGTTTCACCCGCTGCGCCTCGCCGCCCGAGAGCGTCGTCGCGCTCTGCCCGAGCCGGATGTAACCCAGTCCGACGTCGAGCAGTGTCTGCAGCTTGCGCGCGATCTGCGGCACGCTTGCGAAGAAGCCGAATGCCTGCTCGACGGTCATGTCGAGCACGTCGGCCACGCTTCGGCCCTTGTAGAGGACCTCGAGCGTCTCGCGGTTGTAGCGCCGGCCGTGGCAGGTGTCGCAGGCCACGTACAGGTCCGGCAGGAAGTGCATCTCGACCTTGATCAGGCCGTCGCCCTCGCAGGTTTCGCAGCGGCCGCCCTTCACGTTGAACGAGAAGCGCCCGGGACCGTAGCCGCGCTCGCGCGCGGTCGGCGTCTCGGCGTAGAGCTCGCGGATCGGCGTGAACAGCCCGGTGTAGGTGGCGGGGTTCGAGCGCGGCGTGCGCCCGATCGGACTCTGGTCGACCGCGATCACCTTGTCCAGGTGCTCCAGGCCGTCGATCGCCTCGTACTCCGCGGGTTCGGCCTGCGAGCCGTACAGGTGTCGCGCGACCACGTGGTGCAGCGTGTCGTTTACCAGCGTCGACTTGCCCGAGCCCGAGACGCCGGTCACGCAGACCAGCAGGCCCAGCGGCAGCTCGACGGTGAGGTCCTTCAGGTTGTTGCCGCTCGCGCCGTGGATCAGCAGCCTGCGCTCGCCGCGCGGCACGCGGGCCAAGGGCACCTCGATGCGCAGCCTGTGCGCCAGATATCGCCCGGTGAGCGAGGCGTCGTCGGCGGCGATCTCCTCCGGCCGGCCCTGCGAAACGACGTGACCGCCGTGCTCGCCGGCGCCCGGGCCCATGTCGATCACGTGGTCGGCGGCGCGGATCGCCTCTTCGTCGTGCTCGACCACCAGCACCGAGTTGCCCAGGTCGCGCAGGTGCTTCAGGGTGCCGATCAGCCGGTCGTTGTCGCGCTGGTGCAGCCCGATCGACGGCTCGTCGAGCACGTACATCACACCGGTGAGGCCGGAGCCGATCTGCGAGGCGAGCCGGATGCGCTGCGATTCACCGCCCGACAGCGAGTCCGCGGACCGGTCGAGCGAAAGGTAGTCGAGTCCGACGTTGTTCAGGAAGCGC
>JAHEDO010000207.1 GCA_024641185.1 Burkholderiaceae bacterium
CCGCCGGCACGATGGCCCCCGCGACGCTCGCGCGGCTCGAGGTCTACCTGGTCTGCTTCGCGGCCGCCTCGCTGCTCCTCGCGTTCGTCGTGCTCCCGCTGATCGTCTCGGCCGTCACGCCATTCACCTACCGGGAAGTCGTCGTGGTGTCCCGCGACGCGCTGCTCACCGCCTTCGTGGCCAACAGCGCCTTCATCGTGCTGCCGATGCTCGTCGAGCAGGCCAACGCGCTGATGGAGAAACATCGCGTTCGCTCGTCCGAGGCGAGCTCGACGGTCGAAGCGCTGGTGCCGCTTGCCTTCACGTTTCCGAACGCGGGCAAACTGCTCACGCTGCTGTTCGTTCCCTATGCGGCATGGCTCACCGGCAGCCCGCTGGAGCTCGAGAGCTACGGCCCCCTGTTCGGGGCGGGCATCGTCGCGTACTTCGCCAAGGCGCAAGTGGCGCTGCCCTTCCTGCTCGATCTGGTCAGGGTGCCGCAGGATCACTTCCAGCTCTACATCCCGACGACCATCGTCACCGGCAAGTTCGACTCGATGGTCTCCGCGATGAGCCTGCTGGCGTTCTCGCTGATCGGCGCCGCCGCCATGATGGGGTTCCTGCGGATCGCGCCGGCGCGGCTGATCGCGACAGCGGCGCTCATCGCCGTCGCGACGGCGGGCACCGTCGTGGGCACGCGCGCGCTGCTCGCGACGGCCTTCGACACCTCGTATCGCAAGGCCGACCAGCTCAAGGACATGCACGCGCCCCGCACCCCGGCATCGGCAGTCGTGCACCCGGACCGCACCGGAATCTACACCGACCCTGCGCTCGTGAACCTCCCCGTGCTCGAGCGCATCCGGGCGCGCGGGTCGCTGCGCGTGGGTTACGACCCGGAATACCCGCCGTTCAGCTTCTTCAACACCAATGGCCAGCTGGTCGGCTTCGACGTCGAACTCGCCCAGCATCTCGCGAAGGCCCTCGAAGTCTCGGTCGAGTTCGTCCCGATCGGATGGCGCGAAGTCCCGCAGACGCTCGCTGACGGTCTCATCGACATCATGCCGGGCGTCTGGTACCGGCCATTCTGGTTCTCCGCAGTGCGCCTCTCCGAGCCCTACCTGGAGGGGACCGTCGGGCTGGTGGTCCGCGACGAGAGGCGCCACGAGTTCGCGAGCGTGGAAGATCTGCGCCGCAGCCACGGCCTGAAGATCGGGGTTCCGCTGGACGTGAGCCAGCTGCGCTACAGCATGGAGCGCTACTTCGGGAACGCGAAGGTCACTTTTGTCCCGCTCGAGTCCCCTGCCCGCTTCTTCGAGGGCGCGCATCCCGAGCTCGATGCGTTCCTGATGCCCGCGGAGGGGGCCTCGGCCGCGACGCTGCTGCATCCGCAGTACAGCGTCGTGGTGCCGCAGCCGGATCCGGTGGGCCTACCGACCGCCTTCGCTGTCGCGCCTGGGGCCCGGGATCTGCTCGAGATCGCGAACGAGTGGATCGTGTTCGCCCGCAGCGAGGGCACGATCAAGCAGGCCTACGACTACTGGATCCTGGGCAAGGGTGCCGAGGAAAAGCGGCGACGCTGGTCGATCATGCACGACGTGCTCGGCTGGGGAAACTGACGCCGCGCGGCACAGGAACGAAAACCATGAAACTTTCATCTGACAGGAGGACCGCGCAGTGAGCCGCCCCCACATTCATCGAGTCCGGCGCGCCGCCGTCGCCGGTCTGATCGCCCTCGCACTGACCGGCGCCGCGAACGCGTCCTACGGCGCAGAGAACGGCGCCGACACGAGCGCACAGCAGCGCGAGTGGATCGCGCAGATGAAGGAGAGCGCGCGCGGTCCGTTCTCGTCGATCAAATGGTTCTGCAAGGACGGCCGCGTGCTCGCGCCGAAGGACTATGCCTGTGCCAAACGCGGCCAGGGCTGGCAGCACGGGGAGTGGAGCGACCGCACGAAGCAGCTGCGCTCGAAGGGCTACAAGGTGGCCACGCTGCTCGCGGGCGTCGACGCCAAGCGCGAGGTTGCGGCGTCCGACTTTCCCGACGCCTACGCGCAGCTGTTGATCGAAAAGTTCCTGTTCGCGGCCGACGACGGCTGGATCATGCGCAAGGCACAGTTCTATCGCGGCGCGATCCAGGAAGAGGACGAGCGCGAAGGCGCGCGCAGCCTGCTCGACGCGATGGCAGCGCGCGACGACTGGATCGGCTACCGCTATCCGGCGCTGCGCGCCGGTGTGCGGCTGCTGCCGCACGGCGCGGACACCGCGTCGGCACAGAAGGTTCGCAACATGGCCGCAGCGATGTCCGACAAGGACCCGAACTTCCAGCGGCTGCGCGTGAAGATCCATGGGTCGCCGGACGCCTCGGACGCGGCCAGCGTGCGCGAGTACGGCGCGAACGTCGCCGACGCGGCAATGAAGGCGCAGGCGCAGGCGCTCGCCACCGAGATCGACCGGGTGTATGCGCCGCGTCCGCTGGGTGAAGTGCTGGATGAGCACGCCAGGGCTTTCAGCGCGGCACCCTGGCTTCAGGAACTCCTGCGCAACGGCCGCGACGCACTGTCGCGGGACGCCGGCGCCGCGGCAACCTACCGGACGACCGCGAGTCTTCTCGCGGACCTGCGCGACGCGCTGCCGAAGGTGAATTCGCCGGCCGCACGCGTGCGGGTGCTGGACCTGTCGCTGGCGGTGGAAGCGGAGAACTTCCGGGTGTCGGCGGAATTGCGCAAGGCCGCCGGCAAGGCGTCGCGCGGCGAAGAGGTGAAGCTGCTTGCCTCGGGCGTCGAGGCCGCCTACGGCACGGGTGCAATCAACGCGCGCGAGCGCGAGGAGCTGCACAAGACGTTCGGCAGACTCACGTCGGATCAGCTCCCGCTGTCGATCTACCTGCGCGAACTGCGCTATGTCGGGCTGGTGCCCGGCTGGGGCACGCAGGGCCTGAGGCTGCACTTCGGCGAGGCGATGGACAAGCTCGGCGAGATCGAACCGATGGCGCAGATGTTCATCCAGGACCAGCTGCGCGGCAGCCCGCTGCTCTTCTACTCGCAGCTGCTGGACGCGCTGTCTCGCGATGCGAACCGGATCGCCGGCGTGCAGCACAAGCTGCTGGGCAAGGACATCGGCGCCGGTTTCAACGCGCTCAACCCCGGACTCGCGCGCGGTTTCCTGCGCGCGGCGCCCGACATGAAGCGGGTCGAGGACTTCCGGCCCGACGGCATCTACGTGCTGCCGGAAACGGTGGCCGACCTGCCGCCGCTCGCCGGCATCCTGACCGCGGGCGCCGGCAATCCGCTGTCGCACGTACAGCTGCTCGCGCGCAACCTGGGGATCCCGAACGTGTCGGTGGACGAGTCGTTGCTGGCGGCGCTGCGCGCCAACGACGGCAAGCGCATCGTTCTCGCGGTCAGCCCGGCGGGCCTGGTCGAGATCGACGAGGACGGTCCGCAATGGGAGAAGGTCTTCGGGGCCGCGAAGAAAGCGGAGCAGAACGTGATGTTCGAGCCCGACCTGAAGAAGCTCGATCTCTCGAAGCGCGATTTCGTGAGGCTCGACGATCTGCGCGCGAGCGACTCCGGACGCATCGTCGGGCCGAAAGCCGCCAAACTCGGCGAACTGAAGTCGCACTTCCATGACCGGATCGCACCCGGCGTCGGCATCCCCTTCGGCCTGTACCGCGAGACCGTGCTGGACCGGCCGTACCGGAACACGGACAAGACGGTCTACCAGTGGATGGTCGAGAGCTTCCGCAGGCTGGAGTCGCTGCCCGCCGGATCGCGCGAGGCAGCGGACTTCGGCGAGAAACTGCGCGCGGAGATCTTCTCGATCGTGCGCAACACCGATCCGGGACCACAGTTCCGCAGCCGACTTCGCGAAGCGATGTCCCGGACCTTTGGCGCCGGATTCAAGGGCGGCGTGTTCGTGCGTTCGGACACCAACGTCGAGGACCTGCCGGGCTTCACCGGCGCCGGCCTGAACCTGACGCTGTTCAACATCGTCGGGTTCGACAACCTGGTGAAGGCGATCTCGGAGGTCTGGGCCTCGCCGTACACGCCGCGCGCCTGGGCCTGGCGCCAGTCGCACATGAAGGGACCGGAGCACGTCTACCCGGCAGTGCTCCTGCTGCAGACCGTTCCCTCGGATATCTCGGGCGTGATGATCACGCAGGACGTCGACACCGGCGACCCGGGGGTGCTCTCGGTCGCGGTCAACGAAGGAGTCGGCGGTGCGGTCGAAGGACAGGCGGCGGAGTCGGTGCGAATCGACCGCGGTAGCGCCGAGGCGCGCCTGATGGCCACGGCCACCGCGCCGCGCCGCATGGTGCCGCAGCCGAACGGCGGCATTGCGAAGCTCCCGGTCTCGGGTTCGGAGATGCTGCTGAAGGCGAACGAAATCAGCCAGCTGATCGCCTTCGCGGACGAGATCCCGAACAGGTTCCCGCAGCTGGGCGAGGACGGCAAGCCCGTCGCCGCCGACGTCGAGTTCGCCTTCGTCGACGGCCGGCTGTGGCTGCTGCAGATCCGCCCGTTCAACGAAAGCCGCGAAGCGCGCGGCGCGATCTACCTGAGCCAGATGGACAGGGCCCTGGAAGCCAACATGAACCGTTCTGTCGACATGCGGGAGGCCCGCCGATGAACCCGAGCCGAAGCCTGCGCACCCTCGTCCTTTGCGCCTGCATGGGCGCGGCAAGCACCGTGCTCGCGTATCCGCTGGACGGCTACGAGGAGACCGGCATCCGCCGGCTCGAAGGCAGCCGCCTCGCCAACGACGGCGTGGTCAAGGACGTCAAGCAGCCCCCGGGCGCGATGCTCGGGCTCGCCGAAGTCGACCTGCGCCTGTTGGGCCAGTCCTTCGACCTGCCCGCTCAGGACCCCGAGTTCGCGCGCCAGGTCAGCGGTGTGCTCACCGGCAGCATGGACGCGTACGGCCTCGCGGTGCTCGACATGACGGATCCCGCGAAACCGCGCTACGCGGAGCACCGCGGCGATCACAAGCAGAACGTGGGCAGCGTCGGCAAACTGATCGTGGCACTGTCGCTCTTCCAGGCGCTGGCCGACACCTATCCGCAGGACGTCGAGGCGCGCCGGCGCGTGCTGCGCAATACCGTCGTGACGGCCGACGGGTTCTCGCAGTCGGACCATCACACGGTGCGCATCTTCGACCCCGGGACAAAGACGCTGACGCGCCGCGCGGTGAGAATCGGCGACCAGGCGACACTGTACGAGTGGCTCGACTGGATGCTCTCGCCGAGTTCGAATTCGGCCGCCGGCATGATGATGCGCGAGACGATGCTGATGCGGCAGTACGGCGCCGCCTACCCGCCATCGGAGGCCGAGACCAGGCGCTTCTTCGACGAGACGCCCAAGTCGGAGCTGACCGCGCTGTTCGTGAAGTCGTTCTATGAACCGGTCACGCGCAACGGGCTGGACCTGGAGCAGTTCCGCCAGGGCAGCTTTTTCACCGCGACCGGCAAGAAGAACGTGCCCGGCGCGGGCGACAGCTACGGTACCGCGCGCGAGCTGATGCGATACCTGCTGCGCATGGAACAGGGCCGGCTCGTCGACGAGTTCTCGAGTCGCGAGATCAAGCGGCTGATC
>JAHEDO010000208.1 GCA_024641185.1 Burkholderiaceae bacterium
CGGCTGGGGCGCGCACACGGTCGATGACCGCTTCGCCGACAAGGTGCTGATGCCCGGACTCGTCGAAGGCCACAGCCACCTGATGGAGGGCGCGCTCTGGCGCTTCGTCTACGTCGGCTACCACGACCGCATGGACCCCGACGGTCGGGTATGGCCCGGCGCGAAGTCGATCGACGCAATGGTCGCAAGGCTCGCCGACGAGCAGAAGAAGCTCGCGGACCCCGCGCAGCCGCTGATCGGCTGGGGCTTCGACCCGATCTACTTCGGCGCGCAGCGCTGCAACCGCGCGCATCTGGACCGCGTGTCCGCGACCCGGACGGTGGCGGTCGCTCACGCGAGCCTGCACATCCTGAACGTGAACAGCGCATCGCTGCAGGCCGCGGACTGGCTGCGCGCCGGCATCGAGCATCCCGGCATCCCGCTGGGCGCCGACGGCCTGCCCACCGGCGAACTCAAGGGCCCGGAGGCGATGACGCCGGTGGGCGATCGCGTGGGTTTCGACCGGTCGATGCTGGCGGGCGACGAGCAGGCGCTTCGCCTGTTCGCCCGGCTGTGCGTGCGCAAGGGCGTGACCACCGCGACCGACCTGGCGAGCCCGCTGCCGGAACAGGCATTGCCGATGATGCGATCGGTGACCGCGGAAGCGAACTACCCGACGCGCATCGTCTCGCTGCTGCGCCTGCTCGGCCAGCCGGTTCCCCAGTCGATCGAACGCGCGGTCGGCTTGCGCGCAACGAGCACCGACCGGCTGCGGCTGGGCATCATCAAGATCGTCGCCGACGGTTCGATTCAGGGCTTCTCGGCCCGGTTGCGGTTTCCCGGCTACTACAACGGCGCCCCCAACGGGCTCTGGTACACCGCACCCGAACAGATGCAGCAGGCCTACGAGCTCGCACTGGCCAACGACGTGCAGATCCACACACACACCAACGGCGACGAGGCCACCGCGCTCGCGCTCGACTGCCTGGAGCGCGCACTGCGCAAGCATCCGTCACCCGACCACCGGTTCACCCTGCAGCACTGCCAGCTCGCCGACACGGCGCAGTTCCGGCGCATGAAGTCTCTGGGCATGTGCGTGAACCTGTTCGCCAACCACCATTTCTACTGGGGGGATGCGCACTACGCGATGACGGTCGGCCCGGAGCGCGCCGAGCGGATGAACGCCTGCCGGACCGCGCTCGACAGCGGTGTGCCGCTGGCGATCCACTCGGATGCACCGGTCACGCCGCTGGGGCCGCTGTTCACCGCCTGGTGCGCGGTGAACCGGCTCACTTCGGCCGGCCGGCAGCTGGGGGCCCACGAACGCATCTCCGTTCACGACGCGCTGCGCGCGATCACGCTCGGCGCGGCCTACACGCTGAAGCTCGACGCCGAGATCGGCTCCATCGAAGCCGGCAAGCGCGCCGATTTCGCGGTCCTGGACGACGACCCGATCGCGGCGGGCCCCGACGGGCTGAAGGACGTGCGGATCTGGGGCGTCGTGCAGGGCGGCCGGGTGTTCGAGTCGGGCACGTACTAGCGCCGATGCACGCGATTCCGGTCAGCGTGCTGGGCGGCTATCTCGGCGCGGGCAAGACCACGCTGGTCAACCATGTCCTTCGGTGCGCGGGCAGCCAGCGCATCGCGGTGCTCGTCAACGACTTCGGCGACATCGGCATCGACGCCGACCTGATCGAGTCGCGCGACGGCGACGTGATCAACCTCGCCGGCGGCTGCATTTGCTGCAGCTATGGCAGCGACCTGATGGCCGCGCTGATGCGCCTGCCGCAGATGGAACCGACGCCGGATCGCGTGCTGATCGAGGCCAGCGGCGTCGCGCTTCCGCGCTCGGTGGCGCGGACCACGACGCTGGTCCCGGGACTCGCACTGGACGCGGTGCTCGTCGTCGCCGACGCCGAAACGGTGCGCGAGCAGGCGGCGGATCGCTACGTCGGCGACACGGTGCTCGCGCAACTGCGCGAAGCCGACCTGGTGCTTCTGAACAAGATCGACCTCTGCACGGACGAGGACCTCGCGCCGCTGCACGGCTGGCTGCGTGAAACAGCGCCCCGAGCCGCTGTGATCGACACCGAACGCGGCGCCGTCGCGACCGAACTCCTGTTCGCCGACGCCGCGACCGGGCGCGACGGGCGCGACGGGCGCGACGGGCGCGACGGGCGCGACGGGCGCGGCGGGCGTACGGGGACGCGACGGATCGCGCCGCTCGGCGACCACCACGCCGCGTCCGTCTTCGACAGTCTAGGCTGGTGCTTCGCCGGGCCGGTGGACGCCCGGGCGCTCTCCATGGCGCTCGAGTCGGCCGAGCTCGGCCTGGCGCGCGTCAAGGGATTCGTGAACGACCCCGACGGGCGCTGCTGGCTGCTCCAGGGGGTGGGGCGGCGCGTCGAACTCTCGCCGTGGAGCGCGCCCCCGAAGGAGGGCGGACGTCTGGTGTGCATCGGCGCCCGGGGCCGCTTCGATCGCACCGCGATCGTCGCGACCCTCGAGCGTGCGGGGGCCGGCGGCCCCGAGCGTCAGGCGTAGGTGTCGGCCATCAGCTGCCGGAACCACTTGTTCATCTGCTCGAAGTTGTCCTTGGACGCGGAGGCGGCCTCGCCGGCGGCGGCGACGCCCGCGTTGCTGGTGAACGTCTCCATCTTGCGCGACGCCGAGTTGTATCGGTACACGGCCGTCAGCCAGGACGCGGTCTCGAAGGTGATCGGGGAATAGCAGGCGGAATTGGTCACCGGGTTGGCGTCGGGCAGGTCGTTGCGAAGCAGCCGGGTGATCGCATCGGCGCAGACCTTGGCCTCCTGATTGGCGACGTGACCCGCCTTGGGCTGCCCGTGGTTGGCCGGGTCACCGATGATGTGCACGTCACCGCCGATGCCGTTGTCCAGGTACTCGTAGGTCTTCGCGTCGACAAGGCTCCAGCGCTTCTCGCCGATGGTGTCGCCAGGCACACCGGTGTCGTTGACCAGGCCGACGTCGTAGAGCAGCCTGGGCGCACGCTGGCGCGGGATCGGACTGATGACCTTGCCCTTGAACTCGCCCATCGCGGTGAACACTGTGAGACTGCCGGGGTCGATGTGATCGACGATCGCGTTCGGCACATAGGTGATCACGCCCGCGTGCGTCTGGGTGAACGCGCGTTCGAACGACGCCCTCTCGGCGATGATCCCCGCATTCTCGTCCAGCACGATGACCTGGGCGCCGCGGCGATTGCGCTTGAGCCAGTCGGCGACCACGCACGCCCGCTCGTAGGGCCCGGGCGGGCAGCGATACGGCGCTTTCGGTATCGTCATCACGAAGGTGTCGCGCGACGTCATCGCGCGAATCTGGTTGCGCAGCGCCGTCGTTTGCGCGCCGGCCTTCCATGCGTGCGGAAACTGCGCCTGAAGCGCGTCACTCTCGATGCCCGGGATCCTGTCGAAGTCGATGCCGGGCGCGATCACGAGCTTGTCGTAGTCGAGCGGCCCGCCCGCCGCGAGTAACACCCGGTGTGCCTTGCGGTCGACTCCCACCACTTCGCCCTGGACGCGGTCGATGCCGTAGTTGCTCGCGAGCTTGTCCCAGTTGTAGGTGAGCCCGCTGATCGTGCGCGAGCCGTTGAGCACCAGGTTGCTCATGATGTTGGACACGTAGACCGATTCGCGCTCGACGAGCGTGACCTTGACCTTGGCGCCGCCCCAGACCCTGAGGTACTTGGCGACCGTCGCGCCGGCCATTCCGCCGCCGATCACGACGACCCGCCCGGATGCGCCCGTGTCCGCGGGCACCGGCGCCACATACCCGGTGACCGAATCGTCACCGAAGGCACCACCCGCCGCGGCGAGTCCGATCGCCGATCCGCCGAGCGCTCTGAGGAATTCCCTGCGTTCCATGTTCATGCTCCTTTCGCTTGATCGTCGAGCTCAGCGCAGGCTGGCGAAATAGCTGCCCAGCTGCCAGAGCTGCTCGTCGGTGTAGCCCATCGCATGGATGCGCATGATTCCGCCCTCGTCGGTCTTGGCGGCCATTTCCTTGAGGTCGTTGGCGATGTCGGAGGCCGACTTGCCGGCAAGCTGGTCGAAGCCGCCGTTGGGGTGACCGTCGGTGCCGTGGCAATTGAAGCAGTTCGAGGCCAGCAACCGCCCGACGGGGGAGCCGGTCGGGCTCGTCGCGCCGACGGATCCGCTCGATCCGGTGGGCGAGGTCTGCGAGTAACGCCCTTCCCGGGATTTGGCGGTCACACTCGCCAGGGTGTCGGCTCCGGACTGAGCCGCGATCGGGTCGGAGCCCCCACCGCAGCCGCCCAGTGCGGCTGCGCAGAGGATCGTGAGGGACAAGAATCTCGGATTTCGCATGATGGCCTCCCCAATGGGTGGTGGGACGAGCGAACCGCCTGCGAATCAGCAGTTCGTTCTAAATGGGTATTTCGCCCATATTATATGTGACGAATTCCTCGAATGCGGTAGGGGTAATCCATCAGAGGGGTCTCCGACCGACGGACGGCCTTGTGCGAGGACCGGACGGCCTTGTGCGGGGACTAAACGGACGATGCTCGGCCGCGTCCGGACGACAATGACGGTCGGAACGTGCCGGTGTGCGCGAATGAGGGATAAAGGCCCGGACTCAGCCGGGCGCCGGACCGCTGCGAAGGCGGCCGGCGGGCCCGCAGCCCCGGTTCTGGGCCGCGGGCGACGTGCCCGGGGCTAGCGCGGCCGTCCCAGCCCGATCGGGGCAGGCGCTTCCGCGACGATCCGGTCGAAGAGCTCCAGGTACTCCTCCGACGGCTTGTGCCCGGTCAACGGATCGCGGTTCTCGGCGAAGGCGAGGTTCACCGCCTGCCAGTCGTCCTCGGAGAGCTTGCGCTCGGCCAGCGGCAGCATCTCCGCCTCTTCGAGTTCCATGTGCTCGGTGTAGAAGGTGACATACCGGCGCAGCGCGTCGAGGAAATCCTGCAGGCGCGGCTCGCCGAGCTGTTCGTAGGCCAGCAGCAGGTGCTCCAGCTCGCGGATCGAGTCCTCACCCCGCTCATGCTGTGCGTCGAGGTGGTCGAGCACGTGCGCCGCCTCGGGTGCCCGTTCGCGCAGTCGCGGAAACAGCACCTCGGTCTCCTTCACATGGTGCATGCGCTCGGGAAACTCGTCGATGTAGAAGAGGATGGCGCGCATCAGGTGGATGTCCTCCGCCGTCCTGCCGCCCTTGCCGAATCGTTCGCCGATCAGGCGCAGTGACTCCAGCATCGCCGCCAGCGCCCGATGTTCTTCGTGGATGATCCGCATTGCAGCATGTGTCATTTCGTCCCCCCTTCGATGCCGGCAGCCGGGATCGCCGCCGGATGGTCGTCATGCGCAAGGTCCGCGCCGCCCGCGGGCCGCCAGCGGCGCAGCAGCAGCGCATTGCTGACCACGCTGACGCTCGAGAACGCCATCGCGGCTCCCGCGACCACCGGGTCCAGCATGCCGAACGCGGCCAGCGGAATCCCGATCACGTTGTAAACGAACGCCCAGAATAAATTCTGGCGAATCTTCGAATAAGTGCGACGAGAAATCGCAATCGCGTCCGCGACCAGCGACGGTTCGCCGCGCATCAGCGTGATCCCC
>JAHEDO010000018.1 GCA_024641185.1 Burkholderiaceae bacterium
CGCCGCACCCGGTCCTGCCGGCGCGCGGCCTCGCGACGCGAGTCTTGCGCGGCGCGCCGGCGCCGCGCTCGCATCCGCATCCGCGTCCGCGTCCGCGTCCGCGTCCGTGTCCGCATCGGCGCCCGGCCGCTTCCGTCGAATTTCGACGCCTTTCCGTCCCGCGGTCGAACCGCCCGGACAGGTGGCGACCCGCGCGCCGGCCGTCTGCTCAATCCTTGACAAATGTCACTCGAACGACGAAATTTCTGAATGGGTTTTTTACCCATTTTATGCGGCCGAGAGCATTTTCCAATACCACTCTCAAAGGAAGACGGACGATGGCAAGCACACTCACGCTGAACGTCAACGGGACGAATCGAAGCGTCACCGTCAGTAATACGAGCATGCCCCTGCTCTGGGTGCTTCGAGACATCCTCGGGCTGACCGGCACGAAGTACGGCTGCGGCATCGAGGTCTGCGGCGCCTGCACGGTGCTGATCGACAACCAGCGCGAACATTCGTGCGTCTTCGACGTCGGCTCCGCGGTCGGCAAGAAGATCGTCACCGTCGAAGGCCTGTCGGCAGACGCCGACGGCAGCAAGGCACAGGCGGCCTGGGTGGCCAACCAGGTGCCGCAGTGCGGCTACTGCCAGCCGGGCATGCTGATGGCCTGCACGGGGTCGATGAAGGCGGGCCACCACGGCAAGGAGATCGCTTCCGACCTGACCCACATCTGCGCTTGCGGTACCTACCAGCGCATCCGCACGGCCATCCAGGCCCTTTGAACGGAGCGACGCGATGAATCTGCAAGCAGAGAGCCTGAAGGCACAGGACGACGACGAAGCCGGCGCGGGCATCACCCGACGCCAATTCCTGGTCCGCGCCGCCGCGGGCGGCGGCTTCATGCTGGGCGTGACCTTGCCCGGCCTGGGCAAGCTGGGCGACGCCCTCGCACAGTCGGCCTCGAGGGACGTCACGGCCTGGATCATCGTCGGCGCCGACGAGACTATCACCGTGCAGGTGCCCATCACCGAGATGGGCCAGGGGACGATGACCGGACTGGCCACGCTGGCCGCGGATCAGATGCAGGTCGACTGGCGCAACGTGCGGGTCCAGCACGCACCGGTCGACGCCGCGCACGGCGGCGCCAACGCGAACGTCTACCGATTCCGCTTCACCGGCGGCAGTATGGGCATGCGCCTGACCGCGCAGCTGATTCAGCAGACCGCGGCGAACGCGCGCCAGATGCTGGTCAACGCGGCGGCCGACCTGTGGCACGTCAGCCCCGCGGTGTGTTCGGTCGTTCCGGGCGCGGTGACCTACGTGAAGAGCGGGTCCAATTCCCTGAGCTACGGCGCCCTGGCGACGAGCGCGAGTGCTCTTCCGGTGGTCACGAACGCGCCCATTCTTTCGGCGCGCACCTACGCGGGCGCCGTTTCCTCGCCCCCGCGCACCGACATCCCCGACAAGGTGAACGGCGCGGCGAAGTTCGGCATCGACATCTTCGAGGCAGGGATGCTGTTCGCTGCGGTCAAGCACAGCCCGGCCGTCGGCGGGACGGTGAGTTCGGTGGGAAGCAAGCCCTCGGGCACGGTCGCGATGGTGAGGGTCGGCGGCAACGGCTCGAGCACGGCCACCGGCGTGGCCGTCGTCGCCGCCACGACCTGGGACGCGATGAACGCGGTGAAGCGGCTCTCCGTGAACTGGGCGCCGCCGATCGACCTGGCGAGCAGGGACACGAACGCGATCGCCGCGCGCGCCAGCGCACTGATGGACGGCGGCACGGCACTCACCGCGCAGAGCACCGGCAGCGTCGCGGCAGGCATGGCCACGTCGGGCGCCGCCACCATTGCGTCGACCTACTCGGTGCCCTACCTCGCCCACGCGACCCTGGAGCCGATGAACTGCACGGTGCGATACACCCCGGGGACTTCGGCGAGCGCGCCGCGCTGCGAGATGTGGGCGCCGACGCAGGCCCCGGACACCACGCTGGGAACCGTGAAGGCGATGTGCCCTCCCAACACGGACGTCAGCATCGTCAATACGCTGCTCGGCTGCGGCTTCGGGCGAAAGTTCGAGCAGGACTTCATCGTCGAAGCGATGCAGGTCGCGATGGCGTGTCCGGGCAAGCTCGTCAAACTGACCTGGCCGCGCGAGCAGGACTTCGCCAACGACTGGTTCAGGCCGATGGCGCTGACGCGAATCAACGCTGCCGTGGCCCCCGACGGCACGATCGCCGCCTGGAGCAACCGGATCGTGACGCCGTCGATCGCCGTGCAGCGCACCAGGACTCCGACCACGGCGCCGACGACCATCGACGGCGAGGCGGTGCACGGCGCAATCAGTCGCACTGGGTACTCCGACGCCGGCCTGCCCTACCGCGTCCCCAACTCCCTCGTCGAATGGGTCTGGCACGACTCGCCGATTCCGGTGGGCTACTGGAGATCGGTGGGGATGTCGTTCAACACGTTCGCGGTCGAATGTGCGATCGACGAACTGGCGGCGGCCATCGGGATGGATCCGATCGCCTTCCGGCGCACGAACCTGGTCGAATCGCGTTTGGGCCCGGTGCTGGATGCGCTCGTGACGCTTTCGAACTGGAACACCAAGCCCGCCTCCGGACGCGGGCGCGGCGTCGCGATCGCGGCAGGCTTCGGCAGCTTCGTCGGGCAGGTGGCGGAGATTTCGGTCAATGCGCGCAGCGGCGCGGTGACCGTCAACCGGGTGAGCTGCGTGATCGACTGCGGGACAGCGATGCACCGCGACGCGATCAAGGCGCAGGTCGAAGGCGCGGTCGCCCAGGCGCTGGCCGCGACCCTGTGGTCGCAGCAGACCTTCGTCAACGGTGTCCCCCAGGTGACGAACTACAACAAGTACCGGACAGTCAAGCTGCGGGACATGCCGCAGGTCGACACGCAGATCATCGAAGGCGGGGGTCTCGGCGGGGTCGGCGAGGTGGGCGTTCCGTGTCTCGCGCCGGCCATTGCCAACGCCTACGCCAGCCTGTTCCCGACCGCGCGCAGACGCAGCCTGCCGTTCTTTCCCGGCACGACGATGGGAGGGTTGTAGCCCGAGGGAAGCGAGCGTCTTCAGACGCGTCGCAACCCTCGCTCGCCGAGCCGCCACCGCAGCGTGTCGATGCGGTCCTCGCCGAAGAACGGTTCGCCGTCGAAGACGAACGTCGGCACGCCCCAGTGCCCCGCCTGCGCGAGCGCGTCCTGGTTCTCGTCGATCGTCGCACGATGCGAGGCCGGATCGGCGATCGCCGCGTCCATCGCGGCGAGATCGAGTCCCGCCCGCTCGGCGGCCCGGGCCATGTGGTCGCCGAGATGCCAGTCACGCGTTCCACCGAAGATCAGTTGCGAGACCTCGCGCGCGAACTCGATACCGCGTCCGCGTCGCTCTGCCTCGACGCCCAGGCAGGTGAGCCGGTAAATGTAGGGCTGCTCCTCGGCGATCCGATAGGTCTTCAGGTCCTGCACGATCGGATCCGGCGAAGGCCAGGCGTGCGGCATCCCGAGCATCTTGGCGCGGCGCGGGAAGTCGATCGCGATGTACCTGGCCCGCTTGACGTTGTCGGGACTGAAGAACGACGGGTCGCGCACCGCCAGCGGCAGCACCGGCCGGAAACGCACCTCCACCGAGAAGTCCTTCTCGAGGCGCAGCGCCCCGGGCATCGCCAGGTACGAGTACGGGCTGCGAAAGGACCAGAAGAGATCGACGTGTGCGTTCATCGGGCGAGTCTACCCGTCCGTTGCCGGATGGGCTTCCCCGTCCCAACCGACGACCATCTCGCCGTCGGGTTCGCGCCGCACCCGTGTCCTGAACGGCCGACACTCCCGATCGAAGGTCGTCTCGAGCCAGCGCGCCTCGTCGTGGCGGGCGCGTTCCAGCCGGAAGCGTCGCCGACGCATCGGCACGAGCGCGACGCGAAGCAAACGGCCACCGGTCCGTTCGAACGTCGGGAAGTACATCAGCGCAAGCTCTGACCGATACGACTCGTGTCCGCCGATTCCCTCGTAATCGTTGATCAGGTCGCCGCATCCGTACAGGATCAGGCGTTCACGGTAGACCTCGATCGGACGCGGATGATGCGACGAATGACCGTGGACGACGTGCACCGCGCCGCTGTCGATCAGCCGGTGCGCAAACGAGCGCTCGGCGCCGCCGACCCGGTAGCCCCAGTTGGCACCCCAGTGGATCGAGAGCACCGTCAGGTCCCCTTCGCGCGCGAACGCGCGAACGCGCCCCGCGATCGCATCGGCGCAGCGATCGCCGAGGTCGTCGAGCAGGTTCACTCCCGCGCTCGCTCGGGCGGCGGCCCAATCGGGCGCCACGCCGCTGTCATCCGTCGCGCACGCGAACACCAGCACGCGAGCACCGCCCGCGATTTCCAGGACGGCCGGCGCCATCGCCTCGCGCGCGTCGGCACCGGCACCCGCGGTGCTCAGCCCCGCGGCCCGCAGCATCGAGACGGTATCGGCCAGCCCGCCACGGCCCCAGTCGAGCACGTGATTGTTCGCAAGCACGGCGCAGTCGATCTTCGCGGCGGTGAGGCAAGCCAGGTTCGCCGGATGCATCCGGTAGTGGATCCCCTTGCCGGGCCAGGGCTCGCCCGCTGCGGTGATCGCCGTCTCGAGGTTGACGATTCGCACGTCGGGCCGCAGGCGATCGAGTTCGGAAAGTGCGTCGCCCCAGATGTAGCCTGGCCCGACCGTGCGCGGGATCTCTCCGCTGACGCGCTCGGCGATGTCGACGTAGACGCGCGCCGAATGCACGTGGTCCTCGTAGAGCCGCGGATCGCCCGGATGGCCCAGGATCTGGTCGATGCCGCGACCGGTCATCACGTCGCCGCACAGGAACAGGGTGATCGGCGTCGGCTGCATCGTTGCTCGCCCTCGGCACCGCTGAGTGTCGATTCAGCATATCAGCCCGGGGCGCGTCATCCGGATGTCGGGCCGCCGCCCCGGCGCGTATGCTGAAGGCATTGCCTTCGTCCCTTCGTCCCTTCGCCCGGCGAGCCAACATGAAGACCGAAGCGGTACGCATCGCCTGCGCCAATGCCACGATCGACGGCGAACTCGCCCTGCCCGAGCGGCCCCTGGGCGTCGTGCTGTTCGCGCACGGCAGCGGTTCGTCGCGTCACTCTCCGCGCAACCGCTTCGTCGCCGCGCAACTGCAGGCCGCGGGTCTGGGCACACTGCTGATCGACCTGCTCACGCCCGACGAGGACCGCGACTATGAACGCCGGTTCGACATCGTGCTGCTCACCGAACGACTCGCGGGCGCCGCACTCTGGCTGGCCAGGGACCCGAGAACGCGTGACCTGCCGCTCGGCCTGTTCGGCGCCAGCACGGGCGCGGCGGCTGCGCTCCAGCTTGCCGCGTCGATGCCCGCCATGGTCGCGGCGGTCGTCTCGCGCGGCGGCCGGCCGGATCTCGCCGGAAGCGACGCGCTGCGCGCGGTGCGCGCGCCCGTCCTGCTGATCGTCGGCGGGCTCGACGATGTGGTCATCGATCTGAACGAAGCAGCGCGCGCGCAGATGCAATGCCCGGCGAGCATCGACATCGTGCCGGGCGCGACCCATCTGTTCGAGGAGCCCGGCACGCTCGAACGGGTCGCACAGCTCGCGGCCGCCTGGCTGGGCACGCACCTCGAAGCCGCCTCGCAGCCTCGAATCAGGCCTGCATGACGTAGGTGCCCGGCGCATCGGCGAGCGGCTTGTATCCCGCGCCGGGAGCGCCCATCGGCGGCGGGTTCACCGGCGCCCCCGAATGCAGGCCCAGCCACCCGATCCACTCGGGCCACCAGGATCCGTCCTTCTTCTCGGCAGCCGCGACCCAGCTGTCCGGGTCGACATATGGCGCATCGCTCGGCTGGGTCATCACCCGGTACGCACGGCCCCGGTGCCCGGGCTCGGACACGATGCCCGCGTTGTGTCCGCCCCCGGTCAGCACGAAGGTCACCGTCGTATCGGTGAGCAGGTGGACCTTGTACGCCGAGCGCCACGGTGCGACGTGGTCCTGCTCGGTGCCGACCGCGAAGATCGGCGGGCGAATGTCGGTCAGCGCGACGGCTCGTCCTCCCACCTGGAAGCGGCCCTCGGCGAGATCGTTGTTCAGGAACAGCCTGCGCAGGTACTCCGAATGCATCCTGTACGGCATCCGCGTGGCATCCGCATTCCAGGCCATCAGGTCCGTCATCGGACGTCGTTCGCCCATCAGGTACTCGTGAACGATGCGGGACCACACCAAATCGTTCGAGCGCAGCGTCTGGAACGCGCCCGCCATCTGCGTGCTGTCCAGGAACCCCTGCTCCCACATCATGTCCTCGAGGAAAGTCAGCTGGCTTTCGTTGACGAACAGTGTCAGTTCACCGGCTTCCTTGAAGTCGGTCTGCGCCGCGAAGAAACTGACGGTCGCGAGCCGCTCGTCACCATCCCTGGACATCGCGGCGGCCGCGATCGACAGCAGCGTGCCTCCCAGGCAGTAGCCCGTCGCGTGGATCTTGCGCCGCGGCACGATCGCGCTGATCGCGTCGAGAGCGGCCATCACCCCCAGCGAACGATAGTCGTCCATGCCGAGTTCACGGTCCTCCAGCCCGGGGTTCTTCCAGGAGATCGCGAAGACCGTGTACCCCTGCCCGGTCAGGTATCGGATCAGCGAGTTGCGCTCGCTCAAGTCGAGGATGTAGTACTTCATGATCCACGCGGGCACGATCAGCATCGGTTCCGGTCGAACGCGTTGCGTCGCCGGCGCGTACTGGATCAACTCGATGAGCCGATTTCGATAGACGACCTTGCCTGGCGTGATCGCGACGTTGCGGCCCGGCACGAACGCGTCCGCGCCGATCGGGCGCTTGCCGCCGGCGACACGGTCCAAGTCCTCGCCCATGTTGACCAGGCCGCGCAACAGGTTCGCCCCGCCCTCCTCCGCGGTCTTCTTCAGGACCTCGGGGTTGGTCGGCAGGAAGTTCGTCGGCGAGAACACGTCCAGCAGTTGCCGTGCCATGAACTGAACGAGATTCTCGTGCCGTGCCGTCACGCCGCGAACGCCGGTCGTCGCGTTGTGCCACCACTGCTGGTTCAGCAGGAACGCCTGATGCACGATGTTGAAGGGCCACTGCTGCCAGGCTTCACCGTCGAACCTGCGGTCCTGCGCCAGCGGCTCGATGCAGTGGCCGGACGGCTGGTCGCTGATCGCGCAGTCCGCCGCGTAGCGGGCGAAGCGGGCGGTCTTCTTCAGCGCCTTCTGAAGCAGCAGCACCTGCTTGCCGGGCGCCGCCGCGAGGTGGATCGCCCAATCCATGTAGGCCTCGGCGAGCGCAGCCGGCGAAAGACCGCTGGTGAATCGCGCGGTCGCGGCGTGGACCGACCGGTCGAGCACATCGCCCAGTGCCGTCGCTGCGTAGGAATCCCGTTCGAAGGGCAGTCCGACCAGACTCGGGCGCGGGGAGGCCGGCGCGGATCCCTTGACCGTCGGCGTTGCGGGCTCGCCGGAGGCGGGCGAGGTGCGTTCGGAAACCGAGCGTTCGCCGCGCCGCTTCGCCGCGGCCCTGGCGCGGCGCGCACCATCGATGTCGGTAACGACTGCCTGGCGTGCTGTCATGGTTTCACCCGTCGTCCGGATCCCCGGACCTGCACGACCCCCAGACAATAGTCTGGGCGCTCGCGCACGCGGGCGCATTGACAAGGCGCAAACGTGACCGACAGCCCCGCTCATCGGGGCGGTGAAGCCCCCTGCCGAGGCCGGCTCAGGCGGCCAGCGTCTTCTTCAGCTCCAGCCGCCGCGCGTGCAGCACCGGCTCGGTGTAGCCCGAGGGCTGTTCGCGTCCCTTGAACACCAGATCGCACGCCGCCTTGAACGCGACGCCGTCGAAGCCGGGTGCCATCGGGCGATACAGGGGATCGCCGGCGTTCTGCCCGTCGACGACGGCCGCCATCCGCTTCATCACCTCCATGACCCGCTCCTGCGTCGCCACGCCGTGGTGCAGCCAGTTCGCGATGTGCTGCGACGAGATCCGGCAGGTCGCGCGGTCTTCCATCAGCCCGATGTTGTTGATGTCGGGCACCTTCGAGCAGCCCACGCCCTGGTCGATCCAGCGCACCACATAACCGAGAATGCCCTGTGCATTGTTCTCGAGCTCGGCGGTGATCTGCGCGTCCGACCAGTTCGGCTCCCTGGCCACCGGAATCATCAGAATGTGCGCCAGCTCGGCGCGCGGCCCGCCTTTCGCGATCTCCCTCTGGCGCTCGAGCACATCGACCCGGTGATAGTGGGTCGCGTGCAGCGTGGCCGCGGTGGGGCTGGGCACCCAGGCGCAGTTCGCGCCGGCCTGCGGGTGGCCGATCTTCTGCTCGAGCATCGCGGCCATCAGATCCGGCATCGCCCACATCCCCTTGCCGATCTGGGCGCGACCGGCGAGCCCGCAGGCGAGCCCGGTGTCGACGTTCCACAGTTCGTAGGCCGCGATCCAGGGCTGCGTCTTCATGTCGCCCTTGCGCACCATCGGGCCGGCCTCCATCGACGTGTGGATCTCGTCGCCGGTGCGGTCCAGAAAGCCCGTATTGATGAAGGCGACGCGCCGCCTGGCCGCACGGATGCACTCCTTCAGGTTGACCGTCGTGCGACGCTCCTCGTCCATGATGCCGATCTTCACCGTGTTCTGCGGCAGGCCCAGCGCGCGCTCGACCTGCGTGAAGATCTCGTCGGCGAACGCGACTTCCTCGGGGCCGTGCATCTTCGGCTTGACGATGTAGATCGAGCCCTTGGTCGAGTTGCGCAGACCGTCCTTCTTGCCCAGGTCGTGCATCGCGACCAGCACGGTGCACATCGCATCGAGCAGGCCCTCGTAGGCCTCGTTGCCGTCGCGGTCGAGCACCGCCGGGTTGGTCATCAGGTGGCCCACGTTGCGCACCAGCATCAGCGAGCGCCCCTTCAGGCTGAACGCCGCGCCGTCCGGTCCGCGGTATTCGCGGTCAGGGTTCAACTTGCGCTCGAAGCGGCTGTCGCCCTTGGACACCATCTCCGACAGCGTGCCCTGCATCAGGCCCAGCCAGTTCCGGTAGGCCAACGACTTGTCGTCCGCGTCCACCGCTGCCACCGAGTCCTCGCAGTCCATGATCGTGGTGACCGCGGCTTCCATCAGGACGTCGCTGACGCCGGCCGAATCGGTCTGGCCGATCTGGTGCTTGCGGTCGATCCGCAGTTCGATGTGCATCCGGTTGTGCCGGAACAGGATCGCGCTGGGCGAGCCGGCCTCGCCGCGGTATCCGGCGAAGCACGAGGGGTCGGCCAGGCCGCAGGCGCCTTTCGGCCCCTCGGCGACCAGCGCACCGTTCACGACCCTGTACGCGGTGACCGCGGCATGGCTGGCGCCGGCGAGCGGCAGCTCGTCGTCGAGGAAGCGCTTCGCCCATGCGATCACCCGCTCGCCGCGCACCGGGTCGTAGCCCCCGGCGGCCGGCGCATCGCCCATCGCGTCGGTGCCGTAGAGCGCGTCGTAGAGACTTCCCCAGCGCGCGTTCGCGGCGTTCAGCGCGTATCGGGCGTTCATCACCGGCACCACCAGCTGCGGCCCGGGGATCGACGCGATCTCCGGGTCGACGTTCTCGGTCTCGACGCTGAAGGCCGGGCCTTCAGGCACCAGATAGCCGATCTCGCGCAGAAACGCGGTATAGGCGGTCTGATCGTGCGCCTTGCCGCGTCGCTCCCGGTGCCAGGCGTCGATCTTCGCCTGCAGCGCGTCTCGCTTGGCGAGCAGCGCGCGGTTCTTCGGTCCCTGCTGGTGCACCAGGTCCGACAGGCCTTTCCAGAACTGATCCGACCCGACGCCCGTCCCCGGCAACGCCTCGGTCTCGATCATGTCGTGCAGGCTGCGCGCCACCTTCAGGCCGAATTTCTCGATGCGCTCGGTCATGTGCCTCTCCCTCTTTATTCAGTCGAATACGTGCAATTGCGGTTCGCGTCCGACGCGCCCGGGCGCGACAGGTCGTCGAGCCGACGACGCGGTTCAGGCGCGCGCCACCGACAGCACGTCGGTCAGCAGCCGACCGGTGTGGTGTGGCTCGGTGTCGAGCTGTTCCAGGGGCATGGCGCCCCGGTTGATCCAGAAGCTGGTGTAGCCGTACCAGCGCGCGCCGATCGCATCCCAGCAGTTGGACGAGACGAACAGGATCTCGCGCGCACGGCATCCGAAGGCCTCGGGCGCCAGCGCGTAGATGCTGTCCATCGTCTTGAAGGTCTCGACCGTCTGCGACGACAGCAGATGGTCGAACAGGCCATTCATCCCGGAGCTGCGCACCGAAACCTCGATCATGTCGCGATTGCCATTGGTCAGGATGCCCAACGCGAGGCCTGCCGCCTTCATGTCGCGCAGTGCCTGAAGGTTCTCCGGAAACGCCGACAGGCTCGAGTACTGGTTCATCAGGCGCCCCTCGAGCTCTGTCGTGAGCGGCAGCCCGAGCCGCATTGCGCAGAATCGCAGGGCGTCACGCGTGATCTCCCAGAACGGCTTGTAGCGGCGCGACATCGCCCGCAGCCACGAGTACTCGAGCTGCTTCTGGCGCCAGAGCTGCGAGAGCGTCTCCCCCTTGCCGGGAAAGAGCTGCTCGGCGAGGCTCGCCACCGAGTGAACGTCGAACAGCGTGCCGTAGGCATCGAACACGACGGCTTTGAACGGGACAGCGGAACCTGCGGGTCTGGACATGGCGCCCTCCTAATTTCTGATGGTACCTATTCGATTAGTGCGGAAAAAGTACTGAATTGCCTAAGGACTTGCGACTTTTATGCACAAATCAGGCGCTGCTCAATGGCGCCATCGTCGCGATCGGCCCGAAACGCGCACCCGTCGGGCAACCGCGAAGTCACCGACGCAGGGCCAGTCAGCCCGGCGGCGCGCGGCGCGGCGTGAGGCTGCCCGCGCTTACCTTCCGAACACCGTCTTCAGCAAGTCGGTGGTGCGGGCAGCCGGGTTCGTGCGGATCTTCTTTTCCTCCTGGCCGACCATGTAGAACACGCCGTCCAGCGACTTGTTGGTCACGTAGTCGTCGAGATCCAGCGACTGACCGCCCATCAGCGGCACCTTCTCGTAGCTCCCCATCATGTCCTTGTAGGCGCGCGTCGTTCCGACCTCGTCGACCTTTTTCGAGACGATCGGCTTGAACGCGGCGTACAGCTTGTCGTTCGTCTTGCGGCGGAAAAAGTCGGTGGCCGAGGTATCGCCGCCCATCAGGATGCCGCGCGCGTCCTCCAGCGTCATGTCGCGGATCGCGTCGCCGAAGTAGCGGGCCGCCAGTGGCGCGGCGGCCTCGGCCGCACGATTCATGCTGAGGATGAACTCGTCGACCTGCTTCTGGTAACCCGCCATCCGCGCGACGTCCGCGACCTTCTGAATGCTCGAGGGCATCAGGATCTTCACCGCTGCGTTGCCGAAGTAACCGTTGACCTGCGACAGGCTCCTGACGGCGTTCTCGGTGCCGACGGCGAGGGCCTCCTTGATCCCCGCGGCGTTGGTCTGTTCGTCGCCCGAGCCGGCGCCCGCGCCCGGCGCGGCAGCCGGCGCGTTGGGCAGGCTGCCAACCCCCTTCATGATGTCGTCGAGCTTGGGCATTTGCGCCGCGGCCCTGCACGCGACGAGTGCGCCCATCGCCAGCACCAGTCTTCGTTTCACGTTTGCCTCCGATTCGCCGTGAGCACACGGCAAGCAAAGATGTTCCCGATCAGCCCCAAGATACGCCAAGGGGCCGCCGGATTGTCTTCGCCGCATCGCGCGCGTACCCTCGGCGATCGGCAACGCCCAACAGGGGATCACGGTGGCAGCGACATTCGATCTGGTCATTCGCGGAGGAACGATCGCCGACGGCACCGGCGCGCCGCTGTTCGAGGCGGACGTGGCGGTCGCGGGCAACCGGATCGCGCAAGTCGGAACAGGCCTGGCCAGCGGGCGCGAAGAGATCGACGCCCGCGGCCGGCTCGTCACCCCCGGTTTCGTCGACATTCACACGCACTACGACGGCCAGGCAGCGTGGGACAGCCGCCTGGCGCCGTCAAGCTGGCACGGGGTCACCACCGCGGTGATGGGCAACTGCGGCGTGGGCTTCGCGCCGGTGCGCGCGGCCGACCGCGACCGCCTGGTCGAGCTGATGGAGGGCGTCGAGGACATCCCCGAAGCAGTGCTGCACGAAGGGCTGGGCTGGCAGTGGGAATCGTTCGCGCAGTACCTGGACTACCTCGCAGGCCGCCCGCACGACATCGATTTCTGCGCGCAGCTGCCGCACGGGGCGTTGCGCGTCTACGTGATGGGCGAACGGGGGGCCCGGCTCGAGGCCGCGACCGACGAGGACATCGCGCGGATGCGCTCGCTCACCGCCGACGCGATGCGCGCCGGCGCGATCGGCTTCTCGACCTCGCGCACGCTGAACCACAAGACGGTGAAGGGCGATCCCACCCCGTCGTTGCGCGCGACCGAGGCCGAACTGACGGGCATCGTGCTGGGCATGCGCGACGCCGGCAGAGGCGCGATCGAAATGATCTCGGACTTCCGCGAACTGGACGCCGAATTCTCGATGGCGCGCCGGCTGGTGCAGGCGTCGGGACGCCCGATGACGATCTCGCTCGCGCAGAACCATGTGCGCACCGAGCGCTGGCGCGACCTGCTCGCGCTGATGGAAGCGGCCTGCGCGCAGGGGCTGCCGATCCGGGGTCAGGTGGCGCCGCGCCCCATCGGCCTGCTCTACGGTCTGCAGGCGACGCTGCATCCGTTCTGCCGTCACCCGAGTTACCGGCAGATCGCCGAACTCGGGCTGGCCGAGCGCGTGACGGCGATGCGCAGTCCGCAGATGCGCGCACGGCTGCTCGCCGAGCAGCCAGAGGAGGCGGTGCAGGTGCTCGGCAAGCGCCTGACCGATTTCGAGCGCATCTTTCCGCTGGGCGAGATTCCCGACTACGAGCCGCGGCGCGACCAGTCGGTCGCGGCGATCGCGCAGCGTGAAGGCCGCGCGCCGGCCGAGGTTGCCTACGACCTGCTGCTCGAGGACGAAGGCCGCAACTTCCTGTCGACGCAGTTCGCCAATTACGCCGACTTCGACCTGGAGGCCTGCCGCACGATGCTCGCCAGCGACTGCACGCTGCCCGGACTGGGCGACGGCGGCGCGCACGTGGGAATCATCGCCGACGCGAGCTTCCCCACCTACCTGCTCACGCACTGGGGCCGCGACCGGCCGACCGGGCGTTTCGACGTCACCTGGCTGGTGAGCCGCCAGACGCGCGACACAGCGCGCGCGGTGGGCCTCACCGATCGAGGGACGATTGTGCCGGGAATGAAGGCCGACCTCAACGTGATCGACTTTGGCCGCTTGAGCGTCGAGCGCCCCTACATGGCCTTCGACCTTCCGGCCGGCGGGCGCCGGCTGCTGCAGCGTGCGCGAGGCTACGAAGCGACCATCGTGTCGGGCGAGATCGTCTATCGCGAAGGCGAGGCGACCGGGGCGCTGCCAGGGGCGCTGGTTCGCGGTCCGGCGCACTGACGCGCCCCGCGCAACCCCCGAGAACAGACGACACGACCTGCCGGCCGGCGCTCCCGCGCCGGACCGGCGCCGGCGTTCGCGCGAGCTCGATCCGGGCCCGCACGGGCGTTCGTGCAAAATGGAGGGCTGCACACCTGCCAACCCGAACACGAGCGAGGTAACAGATGGTTCATCGCATGCAGTTCTACATCGACGGCGCCTGGGTCGATCCGGTCGCCCCCAAGACCCGTGCCGTCGTCAACCCCGCGACCGAGAAGCCGCTCTACGAGATCGCGCTCGGCTCCGCTGCGGACGTCGACAAGGCGGTCGCCGCGGCGCGCCGCGCCTTCGAGACCTTCTCGCGCACCACGCGCGAGGAACGCGTCGCGCTGCTGACCCGCATCGTCGAGGTCTACAAGTCGCGGATGAAGGACATCGGTGCCGCGATCTCCGACGAGATGGGCGCGCCGCTTCCGTTCGCCGAGAAATTCCAGGCCGGCGCCGGACTCGGGCACATCGTGTCGACGCTCGACGTGCTCAAGACCTACGACTTCGACGAGCCGGTCGGCTCGGCGATGGTGGTGCGCGAACCCGTCGGCGTGGTCGGCATGATCACGCCGTGGAACTGGCCGCTGAACCAGATCACCTGCAAGGTCGCGCCGGCGCTGGCGGCCGGCTGCACGATGATCCTCAAGCCCTCGGAGTTCACGCCGTCGTCGGCGCTGATCTTCGCCGAGATCCTGCACGAGGCCGGCGTGCCCAAGGGAGTGTTCAACCTGGTCAACGGGCTCGGCCAGGACGTGGGCGCGGCGATGAGCGCGCATCCCGGCATCGACATGATCTCCTTCACCGGCTCGACCCGCGCCGGCATCGACGTCGCGCAGCGCGCGGCGCCTACCGTGAAACGGGTGAGCCAGGAACTCGGGGGCAAGTCGCCGAACGTCATCCTGGAGGACGCGGACCTGCAGAAGGCCGTCGCCGGCGGCGTCGCACAGGTGTTCATGAACTCGGGCCAGTCCTGCAACGCCCCCACGCGGATGCTGGTGCCGCAGTCGAAGATGGCCGAGGTGATCGCGATCGCCAAGGCGGTCGCGGAGAAGACCAAGGCCGGCGACCCGCGGGCCGAGGACACGAAGATCGGCCCGGTCGTCTCGTCGATCCAGTTCGAGAAGATCCAGGCGCTGATCAAGAAGGGCGTCGAAGAGGGCGCGACGCTGGTGGCCGGCGGCCCGGGACGGCCCGCTGGCGTCGAGAAGGGCTATTACGTACAGCCCACGGTGTTCGCCAATGTCACCAACGACATGACGATCGCGCGCGAGGAAATCTTCGGGCCGGTGCTCACGATCATCGGCTACAAGGACGAGGACGAGGCGGTGAAGATCGCCAACGACACGCCATACGGCCTGGCAGGCTACGTGTCGGCGGGCACGGTCGAGCACGCGCGCAGCGTGGCGCGCAGGATCCGCGCCGGCAACATCAACCTGAACGGCGTGCCCAACGAGCGCACCGCTCCCTTTGGCGGCTACAAGCAGTCGGGCAACGGGCGCGAGTGGGGCAAGTTCGGTCTCGAGGAGTATCTCGAGGTGAAGGCGATCGCGGGCTACGCGCCGGCCTGAGTCGCGCGGGCGTTCAGGCGTTCCTGGCGAGCAGACCCCCGTCTACCGCCAGGATCGCCCCCGTCATGTAACGCGAGGCGGGAAGGCAGAAGTTCAGCGTCGCGTGGGCGACCTCCTCGGGAGTCCCGTAACGGCCCAGCGCGGTGCGGCGCTTCGCGAACGCTGCCTTGTCCTCCTGTGAAATCGACTCGGTCATTCCGGTGTCGATCGGCCCCGGGCAGACGCAGTTCACCGTGATCCCCTCGCGGCCCAGTTCGACCGCCAGCGACCGGGTCAGTCCGATCACACCGTGCTTGGCCGCGGTGTACGGACTGCCGTAACGGGTCGCACCGAACGCCTCGGTGGAAGCGATGTTGACGATCCGCGGGTCCTTCGCGCGGCGCAGATGGGCAAGCGCCGCCCGGATCACGCGCGTCTGGCCGGTCAGCAGCACGTCGATGCTGAGCGCCCAGTGATCGGCATAGTCCGGCGCGTCGATGAGACTGAAGCGCGAAACTCCCGCATTGTTGACGACGATGTCGAGCGCGCCGAAGCGCCGCACGACTTCCGAGACGACCATCTCGACGCCGGAGGTGTCGCGAACGTCCATCGTCCATCCGTGTGCGATTCCGCCGGCGCCGGCGATCTCGTCGACCACGGCGCGCACCCCGTCCGGGTGCTGGTCGGTTACCGCCACCATCGCGCCTTCGTCGGCGAACAGGTGCGCGGTCGCGCGGCCCATGCCCGACGCAGCCCCGGTGACGAGAGCAACCTTGCCCGCGATGGAACGACTGAGTCGGGTCAGGCGTGGCATCGGATGACTCCTTTCAGGACGACAGCATCGGGCATACTCACCCCCCCTTGTTTACCCTCTCTTCGAACGAGTCCAAACAGATGTGGTTCCGGAATCTGATCGTCTTTCGTCTCCCCAGGGACTGGCGGGTGTCCGCCGACGCCCTGTCGGAATCCCTTCGGTCGCAGGCATTCACGCCGGTCTCCGGCCTGGCGCTCGCCAGCATGGGGTGGGCACCGCCGCGTGAAGGCGACGTCGATCTCGTGCACCCGGTCGGGGGCCAGCTGCTGCTCGCGCTGCGCCACGAGAAGAAGCTGTTGCCGGCGAAGGTGATCTCCCAGGTGCTCAAGCAGCGCGTCGAGCGGATCGAGGAGGAAGAGGGTTTCAAGCCGGGGCGCAAGCGCCTGAAGGAACTCAAGGAACAGGTGCGTGACGAACTGCTGCCGCGCGCCTTCAGCCTGAGCAGCGACACCCGGGTGTGGATCGACCCCGCAGCGGGCTGGCTGGTCGTGGATGCGGCGTCCGCGGCGAAGGCCGACGACGTGTCCGGTTTGCTGGTCAAGGCGATCGACGGATTCTCCGCCCGGCCGCTGAGGGTCGCCGGAGAGATCGCGACCACGATGACCGCCTGGCTGTCGGCCGACGAAGCGCCCGCAGGGTTCACCGTCGACCAGGACGCCGAGCTCAGGGCGCGAGGCGGCAAGGCGACGATCCGCTACGCGAACCAGTCGCTCGAGCACGACGACATCGTTCGCCATACGCGGGCAGGCAAGCAGTGCACCAGGCTCGCGCTCACCTGGGCGAGCCGCGTGAGCTTCATGCTGACCGACAAGCTCGAAATCCGCCGGGTGCGTCCGCTGGACGTCCTCAAGGAATCGGACGCGGCTGCGGGCGTCGGCGCCGACGAGCGCTTCGACGCGGACATGACGCTGATGACCGGTGAGCTCTCGATACTGCTCACCGACCTGGTCGAGGCGCTTGGCGGAGAAGCACCGAAGGAAGAACGTTGATCGTGCAACGTCGCGCCGATCCTGTCTAAACCCTGAAACGGAGCAATCGATGGAACTCGGACTCGGAGGCAAGGTCGCCGTCATTACCGGCGGAACGCAAGGCATCGGCAAGGCCACCGCGATACGACTCGCGGCAGAAGGTGCGCGCGTCGTGATCTGCGCGCGCGGACAGCCGCTGCTCGAATCGACCGCCGCGGAAATCCGCGCGGCCGGCGGCACTGTGCACGCGGTGTCGGCGGACGTCAGCAAGCCCGAGGACTGCGCGCGCATCGTCGCCGAGACGCTCTCCGCGTTCGGAGGCATCGACATCCTGGTGAACAACGCGGGCACCTCGGCGACCGGGGAGTTCGAATCGGCCACCGACGATGTCTGGCAAGCCGACTTCGACCTGAAGCTCTTCGGCGCGATCCGGCTGATCCGCCTGGCCGTTGCGCACATGAAGGCACGTGGCGGCGGGCGCATCGTCAATCTCGCCAACATCGGCGCCAAGCAGCCGGGCGCCCGAACAATGCCCACCACGGTGACGCGGGCGGCGGGACTCGCGATGACCAAGGCGCTTTCCAAGGAATACGCGCCGCACAACATCCTGGTGAACGCGGTCTGCATCGGCCTGATCCGCGCCGGGCAGCACGATCGTCGCGCTGCGCAACGCGGCATCGACACGGAGGCGATGTATCAGGAGATGGGAAAGAACGTGCCGCTCGGTCGCGTCGGGCGCGCCGAAGAGGCCGCCAACGTGATCGCGTTTCTCGTCTCGGACGCGGCGAGCTTCGTCACCGGATCGAGCGTCAACCTGGACGGCGGTGCTTCAGCGGTGTTCTAAAGCGGACCAACCGTCTCGCCCTCGCGCCCCACGGAGGCGGTGTGCGAGGGGCGGCAATGTTGCGCTCGCCGCGAGCGTGGTGTAATCATCGTCGTGGAACGCGCGCGATCATCGTCGTGGAATGCGCGCGATCGTCATCTTGGAATGCGCGCGATCGTCGTCTTGGAACGCGCGCGTTCCGGCGCACTCCAGCGTGGAGGGTCATGCCATGAAGCAGCGCAGACGGATGATGCTCGCCGCGGGCCCCGCGGCGGCGCTCACCGGTTCTTCTCTCGTGTCCAGCAGCGCCGGGGCGCAGGCGTCCGATCGAATGCCGAAGGTTGTCTGGCACGTCGATTTTGCGGAGCCGAGGCGTCTGAGCGCAATGATCCAGAGCGTCAACAACATGGTGACGACCTACCAGAGCGATCTGCTGGACTACGACGTGCGCGTCGTATTTCTCGCCGGCGGCATCCGCTTCGTCACCGAAGACCCGCTGACTGATACGCCCTTCGCCGCGGACGCCGAGTTCCGTCGCATCCGGCCGGACCTCATCCAGCGGCTGCGCCAGCTGCGCGATCTGCACAAGGTCACGCTCGAATATTGCGAACTCACGATCAATGCGATCGGCCTGCCCAAGGAGCGTGTCATTCCGGGCGTCGCGGCGGTGCGCTCCGGCGTCGTGCGCCTCGCCGAACTTCAGAGCAAGGGCTTCGCCTACCTGAAGGCCGAGTAGCGAAGCCTGCCGCGATCGGTCGACAACGTCGCATACGGATGGCTTTGCCAAGCTGCCGGGTTCCGGTATCGTTTCCCCGTGCGACGCCGAGTCGACCTGCCGGAAAGCGAACAATGAATCGAAAATTCCGCCTCCTGGTCGTCCTGTTGCTGGCGGGGGTTTCCGCGCCGGCCCTCGCTCAATGGCAACCGGCACCGCTTTCCGGGGTCTGGGTGAATCCCGGGTTCTACTCGATTCACTACGACCGCGACGCCGGACTGCGTGATCAGAATCCAGGGCTCGGGTTCGAGTGGCCCGTTTCCCCGATGGTGTCCCTGACAGCCGGCCGTTTCCGCAACAGCAACAACGCCCTGTCGAATTACGTCGGTGCATACGTGATGCCCTGGAAAGTCGGCTCCTGGCGCTTTGGCGCGGTGGTCGGCGGTTTCGACGGCTATCCGAACGCGTACAACGGCGACTGGTTTCCTGCGCTGATTCCGGTTGTGGCGTATGAGGCTGCCCATTGGGGGTTGAACGTGGGAATCGTCCCGACGATCTCCAATCGTCTGTACGGAGCGATCTCCCTGCAACTGAAGTTCCGGTGGGAGGCGCCGAGCCCGGCTGGCGCCAACTGACTCACTGCGATTCGACGCCGTCCGGCAACGGCTTGTCGATAGTCTTTGCGGCGGCCGGCAGCGGTCGTTCCTCGAACTGTCCCGTTGATCACGGACCGTCGCGGTCCCGACGCCGCCCGATGTCCATGTGACGTGCATGGGCAACGCATCTGCCTGCCGCCTTCGGTACTAAGGTTTGCGACGCGGGCTGTCGCGCACCGCCGGAACGTCACCTGCCCGCATCACGGAGGACCACATGAGCGAGGATCCGTTCGTAGACCTGAAGAAGCGACAGCGTGAGATGTGGGCGTCGTTCGGCCCGACCGCCATGTTCACCACTCCTGTGGCGGGACACCTCGTGAGGTTCGCGGGCATCAGGCAAGGCCAGACGGTGCTCGACGTGGGCACCGGAACCGGCGTGATGGCGATCACGGCAGCGCGCCTGGGGGCGCGGGTCACGGCTCTCGACCTGACGCCCGAGTTGCTCGAACAGGCGCGAGAGAACGCCACCATTGCCGAGGTCGGGCACATCGAGTGGACCGAGGGTGACGCCGAGAACCTGCCCTACCCGGACGCGTCGTTCGACGTCGTCGTCAGTCAGTTCGGTCACATGTTTGCGCCGCGCCCCGACGTCACGGTTGCGCAGATGCGCCGCGTGCTCAAGCCCAACGGGTGGATCGCCATCGCGACCTGGCCGCCGGAGCACTTCATCGGCCGCATGTTCGCGTTCGTGGGACGGAATTCTCCGCCACCTCCGCCGGGGGCATCACCGCCGCACCAGTGGGGAAACCCGGCGGTCGTCGCGGAGCGGTTGGGCGAGCGGTTTGACGCGCCATTCTTCGAGCGCGGCACAATGAAATTTACCGCCCTCAGCACCGCGCACTTTCGACAGTTCATGGAGCGCTCGGTGGGCCCCATACAGAAGCTCGTCGAACATCTCGCGGACGATCCGCAGAAGCTGAGTGCCTTTCGGGCCGAGTTCGAGGCGCTGGTGGCTCCGTACTACTTCGACAACATCGTGCACCAGGACTACCTCCTGACACGAGCACAGGCCCGCTGAGTCGGCCTTTGAGGGAAATGTCGCATGGATCGCATCCGTCCCAGGAAGTTCGTCCATGTCGTCTATAGAACGCGGCAGTTCGCGAAGATGATCGAGTGGTACGGCTCGGTATTCGGGGCCAAGGTGCAGCACCAGAATCCTGCGCTCGCCTTCCTGACCTACGACGACGAGCATCACCGTTTCGCCTTCGCGAATCTCGAGGTCTTTGACCCGGAAGGGAAGCTCTCCGACGGGCGGGGTGCCGTCGGCGTCGATCACGTGGCATACACCTTCGACTCTCTGCGTGAACTGCTCGAGAACTACGCGCAGCTCAAAGAGCTCGGCATCGAGCCCTACTGGTCGGTGCACCACGGCGTGACGATATCGCTCTACTACGCCGACCCGGACCGAAACCAGATGGAGTTCCAGGTCGATTGCTACCCGACGGCCGAAGACGCCAATGCATTCATGACGGGCGATTCGTTCGCGGTCAATCCGATTGGCGTGGAATTCAGCCCGGACGAGTGGCTCGCGGCATTGCGGGCAGGT